>NZ_DAMBQK010000008.1:0-88035 GCF_032062175.1 Atlantibacter sp. | reverse complement strand
AATGCTACTCGGGCGGAGTTCGCTCCGCCCTTCTTGTCTGGGACTGAGTCCTTAATGCACCCGATCTGATACCCTTTCTTCCTGCCCGTACCTTTATATATTCGCCAGAGAAATTAATGGAACACTTAATAAAAACCGGAATGAATAAATAAAGTGCCTTTTGCGATGTGTCTGCAAAATCAATGCAACGCGTTTCCAGAAATTACATTGTATATTTAGTGGTATTTTATTAGCGGGCATTTAATATAGCCGGCGGGTGCTTAAGGCTTTCTGTCTTAAGTACATCACTGAACGAGAGACAGAAAGAGAAAAGCCCCGGGCAATATTTCTATTAACCCGAGGCTATCTCTCAACCCTAGACAAGTTGAGAATAGCCGCTTACTCGCCGTGAGGCAAGGAGTAAATGGCATGAAGCCACTACGCTATCTGCTGGCATGCTTATTAGTTGTTTGCATAACAGTGCTGGTTTTTTCCTTATTTAATCGCGGACTGCTTTGCGAGTTAAGAATAAGGAATGGAAATCAGGAGGTGGCGGCTAAATTAGCCTGCTCTGACCGGTAATGCTACTCGGGCGGAGTTCGCTCCGCCCTTCTTGTCTGGGACTGAGTCCTTAACGCACCCGATCTCTATGCTGCCCTTTCTGCCGCAATCACATCCGCAGAAAATACATAGCCAACGCCGCGAATAGTACGGATTAACGCGGGCTGATGGGGATTGTTCTCTATTTTTCTACGCAGACGCATGACCAGCACATCAATCGTGCGGTCAAATACCTCGGTGGTTTCGCTGTGGGTCAACTCCAGCAGTTGTTCACGGCTTAATACCCTCCGGGCATTTTGTACCAACGCCAGTAACAAACCATATTCACCCTGGGTGAGTTCCACGGGCTGTTGATTAGCATCAACCAGCACACAGCGTACAGGATCGAGCGTCCAGCCGTTGAACATAAGTCCTTTGCCCGGCACTGCGGGAACCTCGGCATTCAGTACGCCGCTGCGCCGTAGTACCGCTTTTACACGGGCGATGACAACGCGTGGATTAAAGGGTTTTGCGATGTAATCATCAGCCCCCATTTCCAGGCCGACCACCACATCAGACTCACTGCCCAGGCCGGTTAACATAATCACCGGCAACGACGGATGCTGGCGCTGGATTTGCTGAAGCACCATCAGACCGTTGATATCCGGCAGCATCATATCCAGCAGCACCAGCGCAATTTCTGGATGGGATCCCAGCGTCGCCAGCGCGTTATTCCCGGTATAGCAGGCATGGACCTCAAACACATGCTCGCTAAAGGCATCCCGTAAGACATCGCAAATGGCGGGATCGTCATCCACCACCATAATGGCAGGTTTCATCATCATTCTCCGCAGGGATGAATAGCTAAGGTTGAGTGTGGGCGATTGTACGGATCGATGCCTGAAAAAGCCTTGAGGGGATGTTGAAAATCTAATCAATATCACAGCGATGGGTAATAAGGGGCGTGATGAATAAACAGCACGCCCGATGAACGACGGCATTTGAGAGAAAAATTAACGCCGCTGTGCTTTACGGGCCCTGCCCAGCGCATCAGCGGCGCGTAGCGATGCCATTACCGTTTCCGGCGTTACTTCATAGGGTTCGTTATGCATGGTTTCGCCAGCCTGACAGGCTGCCTGTGCAACGGCCATCAGATCGGCATCGCTGACGTCGCTTAAACCAATCTCGGCCAGGGTAACTGGCAGGCCTACATCCTCGCAGAATGTATAAACCTCATCGATAAGTTCAGGGGAGCGATCTGTCAGCATTAACATGGCCAGCGTGCCGAACGCGACTTTTTCGCCGTGCCAGTAAGCATGAGTCTGCGGCAGGACCGTCAGGCCATTGTGAATAGCATGCGCCGCTGCCAGCCCGCCGCTTTCAAAACCCAATCCTGATAACAGTGTGTTAGCTTCAATGACATGTTCCAGCGCCGGAGTCACCTGATGCTGCTCACAAGCTAACTTCGCCAGGCGGCCATAGCGCATTAGCGTGCCGTAGCAAAAACGCGCCAGCTCGAAGGCGGTCATCGGGCCAGGGCGCGAGGTCATGTTACCTGCTCCTTTGATGCGGCAATCCTCCGCTTCAAACCACGTCGCCAGCGCATCGCCCATGCCAGAGACCAGGAAACGAACCGGCGCAGAGGCGATAATGCCGCTATCCACCAGCACCAAATTAGGGTTACGCGGGATCATTAAATAACGTTTGAATTGCCCTTCGGCGGTGTAGATCACCACCAGCGAGCTACAGGGTGCATCCGTAGACGCAAGCGTCGGTACTATTGCGATAGGCAAACGCAGACTGGCACCGGTAGCTTTGGCGGTATCAAGCGTTTTACCGCCGCCCATTCCGACAATCACGTCCGCGCCGATCGCCATCGCCTTATCAGAAATTCTCGCGATCTCTTCGTCGCTGCATTCACTGTTAAACACCTCAATCTGGTACTCAATAACGCCATGCAGCGCGGTTTCAACCGCATCGCAATAGCGCTGGTGAACGAACGGATCTTGCAGGATCAGCGCTTTGCGTCCCAGGGAAGCCAACTCCTGTGGCAGATACGTTGTTAACGCGCCCTTTCCCTGAACATAGCGTGACGGAAATAGTGCTGTTGTAATCATGATGATTCCTCATTTAAGATTTAGTTCTTTATACAGAACAATTATTCCTTATAAGGAATCTATACCCACAGCATCGCTACTCTCAATGGCTAAATTTTAATAAGTCCAATCCTGTGAGATAACGCACAAATTTACCTTAAGCCCATAAATCGCCGCATTTTCACGTCTGCCTGTTGCCTTTCAACCTGGCTTTCACCCAGTTTATGAAGCTAATCACAAAACAAAGCCTTCGTTTTTGTATGGAATTGACGTTGCTGATTCCCGGCGCGATGATAACAACATACAGAACAGTAGTTCTATATACAGAACAATCATGCCTCTTATTATAGGGAAGAAAAAATGAGTACTGAACTGAGTAAACCGACCACGAGGGGACGCTGGCTGCATATCATCCCAGCCACCATCCTCGTTTATATCGTGGCATATATGGACCGGACCAATATCGCCATCGGTATTGCGGGCGGTATGGAGGAAGATCTCGGCATGACTGCGTCGTTTGCCGGTCTGGTCGCCGGGATCTTCTTTATTGGTTATATCTTTTTGCAGATCCCCGGCGGACAAATCGCCGAACGCCTGAGCGCCAAAAAGCTTATCGCCTGGACAATTGTTGCATGGGGCGGATTTGCCCTGTTGACGGGTTTTGTACAAACCCCCACCCAGTTGCTGATTATCCGCTTTATCCTCGGCGTCGCTGAAGGCGCAGTCTACCCTGCGATTCTGGCCTTGATCGGCCACTGGTTCCCGAATGAAGAACGCGCCCGCGCCATTGCCTATTTCCAGATGAACCTGGCGGTGGCCTCAATTATCACCGGCCCGCTTTCCGGCTGGTTGATCGAGGTCTACGGTTGGCGCGAAATGTTCATTATTGAAGGCTTGCTGTCGCTGGGCCTGCTGTTTGTCTGGCTGCCGCTGGTGGCTGACCATCCGCATCAGGCGAAATGGCTGGATCCGAAAGAGCGCGCCTGGATCGAACAGAAACTGGAAGAAGATCGCACGCTGAGCATCGCCGGAGAGAAAAGCAGTATCCGCAGCGTGCTGCGCAGCGTAAACCTGTGGAAGCTTATCGGTATCTATTTCTTCGTCCAGGTGGGTTTCTACGGCTTCGCCCTGTGGATGCCGAAACTGATTAAAGAGTTAACCGGCAGCGGCATGACCACCGTCGGCCTGCTTACTGCCGCACCGTATATTCTGTGTATCGTCGGTCAGTTCTATATCGCCAAATGGTGCGATAAGACCATGAACCGCCGCCTGTATACCGCAATCCCGCTGATTGGCTTCGCTTTTTGTTTAGCGCTCTCCCTGATCCTCAAAGACAACGTCTGGCTGGCCTACGGCATGATGGTGGTGTGCGGCTTCTTCCTGCAAGCCTACGCGGGCCCGTTCTGGACGCTGCCGCCGCTGCTGTTCGCACCCAACGTGCTGGGCGGCGTGCGCGGCACCATCAACGCCCTCGGCAATATCGGCGGCTTTATCGGGCCGTATCTGGTTGGGCTGTTGACCGTCACTTTCTCTCAAACCGCCGGTATGACCGTGCTGGTTGCCGCATTGCTTATCGCTGTTGCGTTGTTGTTCAGTTTGCCCTCGGTGACCGCGCGTCCTGCCGGTACGCCTAACTCAGGTAGCAAGCCCCTCGCAACCGCGTCACTTAAACAGGAAGGAATCGCCAAATGAGTCAGAAATGCCAAACTGCCCGCGACCTGTGGTCGCAACTGGATGCTCTGCGTCTGGGGATGAACTACACCAAAGACGACGTCAATAAATTGCAGGTATTGGTGGATGATTGCTACGGGGAGAGCCACCCCGGCAGTTTCCACCTCAACCAGCTCGGTGACGAGGCGGTGCTGGGTGTTCACGAAGCGGGCGGCCGCGCGGTGCGCCATCACGTCACTGATATTTGCGACGGCTGGGGCCAGGGCCATGACGGGATGAACTATATTCTGGCGTCCCGCGAAGCCATCGCCAACATGGTGGAAATCCATGCGTCGGTAGTGCCGTATGACGCTGGCGTGCTGATCTCAAGCTGCGATAAATCGATTCCCGCACATTTGATTGCCGCCGCGCGTCTGGATCTGCCGCTGATACATATCCCCGGCGGGTCCATGCGCCCGGCCCCGAATATGAGCACCTCTGACCTCGGCGGCATCACCGCGAAGCTGAAGAAAGGCGAAATCGGCGTTCAGCAGGTGGAAGCCATGCAGCAGTGCGGTTGCCCGACGGCGGGCGCCTGCCAGTTTATGGGCACCGCCAGTACCATGCAGTGTATGTCGGAAGCGCTCGGCCTGGCGCTGCCGGGCAGCGCATTGCAGCCGTCGACGATGGCGGAAATCCGTCGCGGTGCGCGTGCTGCCGGTCATCAGGCGCTGCATCTGGCGTCAAAAAATATCACTACCCACAAAATCCTGACGCCTGCCGCGTTTGAAAATGCGATTAAAGTTCATGCGGCGATTGGCGGTAGCACCAACGCCATGATCCACCTGCCTGCGGTGGCGCACGAGCTGGGCTGGGAATTAAAACCGGAACTGTTCGATCGCATTAATAATGAAATCCCGTATCTGACCAACATTCAGCCGAGCGGCCAGTACGTTACCGAGATGCTGTGGTTCGCGGGCGGTATTCCGCTGGTGCAGTGGTATCTGCGTGATTATCTGGATCTGGATGTGCTGACGGTCACCGGCCGCACGCTGGGCGATAATTTGGAGATGATGCACCAGTCTGGCTTCTTCACCCGCAATCATGGCTATCTGAATAACTACAAAGTCAGCCCGGACGATGTGCTGCGCAAACCCGAGCAGGCCACCAAAAAAGGCTCGATTGCGGTACTGAAAGGCAATATCGCCCCGGAAGGCGCGGTGATCAAATACGCCGCCTGTTCCCCGGATATGCATCACCACGTCGGCCCGGCACGGGTATTTAACTCTGAGGAAGATGCCCAGCAGGCCATCATTCACAACCGTATTGAACCCGGCGATGTGATTTTCATCCGCTACGAAGGGCCAAAAGGTTCTGGCGCACCGGAGATGTTAATGACCACCGACGCCATCGTGTATGACCAGCGGCTGGACGGTAAAGTGGCCCTGATTACCGATGGCCGCTTCTCCGGCGCGACCAGCGGCCCATGCGTGGGCCATGTTTCACCGGAAGCAGCGGACGGCGGACCGATCGCACTGGTGGAAGAGGGCGATCTGATCGAAATGGATGTTAAAGGCCGCAAGCTTAACATTGTCGGTATTCATGGCGTTCGCCAGTCCGGGCAAGACATTCAGGATTGCCTGGAAGCGCGCCGCAGCCGCTGGACCAAACCGGATTATTCCAGCCGTCGCGGTGTGTTTAAGCAATTCACCTCTCATGCCACCTCCTTAATGGCTGGTGCCTGGATTAAATAATATTTTCGGTGGGTTTGTTCGCAGGCCCACCCTTGTTTAAAGGAATTTTTCATGTCAAACACGAGCAAATTTCGCGGGGTATTCCCGCCTGTCCCGACAATTGTTGATGCTCACGGAGAACTGGATAAAGCGGGAATGGCGACCTTACTGGATCATCTGATCGCCAGTAACGTCGATGGCGTACTACTGCTGGGTAGCGGCGGCGAGTTCTGCCATATGACCCAAAAGCAGCGAAGGGAAACAGCCGAATTCTGCGTGCGTCATATTAATCGTCGTATTCCCGTTTTACTGGGAATTAGCAGTACCTGTACCCAGGAAGTGATAGAACTGGGTCACCACGCCGATAAATTGGAAGTGGACGCGGTGCTGGTACTGAACCCGTATTATGCCAAATTAACCGACGACTATATTTATAACCACTTTAAAACCGTGGCAGAGAATATTCGCACCCCGGTATTAATTTATAATTTCCCGGCATTAACCGGTCAGGATATTAGCGTTGATTTAATCACCCGACTGGCGCGCGATATACCCAATATTATTGGGATTAAAGATACCGTCGATAATATTAGCCACATCCGGGAAATTGTTAATCACGTCAGGCCGATTCGTTCCGACTTTGTCATATTCTCTGGTTATGACGAATACATGATGGATACGCTGATCATGGGCGGCAACGGCGGCATTCCGGCCACCGCCAACTTCGCGCCGCAGATCACCTGCGGCATTTACCGCGCCTGGTGCGAAAAAGAGTATGAAACGATGTTTGCACTGCAACGCCAGCTGTCGGCGCTGTCAACGATTTACAGCCTGGATACGCCGTTCTTCGGCATCATCAAGAAAGCGATTCAACTGAGCGGCGTAAAGATCTCACCCCACGTGATGCCGCCGGTCCTGCCTGCCAACGAAGAGCATATCGCAAATCTTCACAAGGTGCTGAAACGCGCGGGGCTGTAACAGGTATAAAGAAGAAAGCGGGCTAATGCCCGCTTCGCTTTCGATTAGTGCAGCAGATGGGTAAGACGGCGGCTGGCATCCATCATTAACGTTGCCAGGCCTTCACGCTTGTCGTCAGGGATCTGGAATGCCACGCCCGATGCGCTCAGGGCGGCAATGACTTTCCCCTGGGAATTAAATACTGGTACCGCAATACAGCGCACGCCCTGGCAATCTTCTTCATTATCGTATCCCCACCCGCGACGGCGAATGCCCGCCAGCTCCTGTTTAAGGATGTTGATATCGGTAATGGTGGTATCGGTAAAGCGATGCAAAACCTGATCTTCCGGCAGTAACTCTTCCAGCTCTTCGCTGTTCAGCCAGGCGATAAGCACCTTTCCCAGCCCGGAGCTATGCAGCGACAAGCGCTTGCCTTCCCAACTGCGGATCACAATGGCCTGCGGGCTTTCCAGCTTCAGCAGATAAATTGGCGATGCGCCTTCCAGCACGCCGAGATGGCAGGTTAACCCGGTAGAGTCGCGGATTTCCTCGAGGATCGGCAGGGCGATCTTTTTGATGTCGTACTGTTCAGATGCCTTGTTGCCCAGCTCATACAAGCGCAGGCCCAGGTAGTACTTATCTTTTTCCTGGCGCAGCAACCCGTGGGCCACCATGCCGTTGAGTAAGGAAGACGTGCTGCTTTTGGCAATCCCGGAATGCTGATGGATTTGCGTAAACGTCGCGCCGTCGCACTCCAGCAGGTAGTCGAACACGCGCATAATCTTGTCGAGGGCCGGAATCGAGGTGATTACTTTTTTCATAATATTATCAATTAATTATAAATAACTCTTTGAATACTATACACCACTCGCCCGGTTTATTTCCATACGAATGCCAGGCCTGTAAATGCAAAAAGGGCCGGCGTCTACTTCGCCAGCCCTTTTTATTCAGCGTAATCCGTTAAGAATTGGCCGTTTCGTCAAACTTACCCAGCATTTCCCGCTCATAGGCCTGGGCCTTTTTGCGGTCGAAGCGGTGCTCCCATTTGGCGATAACCAGTACCGCCAGCGCGTTGCCCACCACGTTCAACGCGGTGCGCGCCATGTCGAGGATACGGTCTACGCCCGCGATAAACGCCAGCCCTTCCAGCGGAATACCCACGCTGCCCAGCGTCGCCAGCAGTACCACAAACGACACGCCCGGTACGCCCGCGATGCCTTTCGACGTCACCATCAGGGTCAGCACCAGAATGATTTCCTGGCCGAGAGAGAGTTCAATGCCGTACAACTGGGCGATAAAGATCGCCGCAATACTCTGGTACAGCGTCGAGCCATCGAGGTTAAAGGAGTAGCCGGTTGGCACCACAAAACTGGTGATTGACGCTGGCGCGCCATAGGCTTCCATCTTTTCAATAATACGTGGCAGAACGCTTTCAGAACTGGCAGTAGAGTACGCCAGAATCAGTTCGTCTTTCAGGATGCGGATCAGGATCATGATACGCAGCCCGCACATCCGCGCCACCGTGCCCAGCACCACCAGCGCGAAGAACAGAATCGCCATATATACCAGGATCACCAGCTTGGCGAGCGGCCACAGCGAGGCGAAACCGAAGTTGGCGACCGTCACGGAAATCAGCGCGAACACCCCCACCGGCGCATAGCGCATCACCATGTGCGTCACTTTAAACATGGTTTCGGAGATGGAGCGGAACACGGTCACCAGCGGTTCGCGATGGTTAGACGGCAATGAAGAAAGGCCCAGACCGAACAGCACCGAGAAGAAAATAATCGGCAGCATATCGCCCTTCGCCATTGACGCCACGATGTTAGTCGGCACCAGCGAAAGAATAGTGCTCATCAGGCCATGAGAATGGCTCTGCACTTGTTCTGTCGTTTGTTGGTATTTCGAAATATCGACTGCGGCGAGCTGGGACATATCGATCCCATGACCCGGCTGGAACACATTCGCCAGCGTGATGCCCAGGATAATCGCTACGGTGGTGATCACTTCAAAATAGATAATGGTTTTCGCACCAATACGACCCAGCTGTTTCGCATCGCCGACGCCGGCAATACCGACCACCAGGGTGGAGATCACAATCGGTACCACAATCATTTTGATCAGGTGAATGAAGATATCACCTGCGGGAGAAAGCAGATTACTGACCAACCATTCGCGGCTATCGGCGTGGTAGTGCAGATAGCTGCCCAGAAGAATGCCTAGCACCAGCGCAAGCAAAATTTGCCAGGCCAGGCTTATCTTTTTGTTTTTCATAACACTTAACTTCCTGAATCAAAGGGGCCATTCCCATGTGTGTCACTATGAGAAGGGCACAAACTGAAAGGGGTATGACAAACGTTGGGTCTGTTATGGGGTTTTTTAACGCGCATAATGAGTACCATTTGTACGCCATGCTGCGCAACCCTTGAGGAACAGGCACATTCACTGATTTTTTGATTCAAACCACATTTTTATATTAGTCTGCCATCATAACGTTTTGTTATAGATGAATATTCCTGAACATATTTTCCAAAAATATATTTCCCTAATTTTTTTCTCCCGCGGAATCGTTTGAGCAATTTTCCGCCATTTTTTTTATTCGTGATCTGCCGCGCAAATAATAAACAAAGCTGCTAAAGCCCCTACAATTAACGTTTGCGTGACATATTATTAACATCCTTCAAGGAGAAAAAAAGCCATGAGCCAAATACACAAACACGCTATTCCCGCAAACATTGCGGAACATTGCCTGATTAACCCGGAGCAGTACGAGGCTAAATATCAGCAATCTATTCACGATCCTGACGCGTTCTGGGGTGAACAGGGTAAAATCCTTGACTGGATCAAGCCTTATCAGAAAGTTAAAAACACCTCCTTTGCACCCGGCAACGTTTCGATTAAATGGTATGAAGACGGCACCCTGAATTTAGCGGCGAACTGCCTGGACCGTCATCTGGCGGAAAACGGCGATCGCACCGCGATTATCTGGGAAGGCGATGACGCGACCCAGAGCAAAAATATGAGTTATCGCGAACTGCATCGCAACGTGTGTCGCTTCGCGAACACCCTCGTCGACCTGGGTATTAAAAAAGGCGACGTGGTGGCTATCTATATGCCGATGGTGCCGGAAGCGGCGGTCGCAATGCTGGCCTGCGCACGCATTGGCGCGGTGCACTCGGTGATTTTCGGCGGATTTTCCCCGGAAGCGGTGGCCGGGCGTATTATCGATTCCAGTTCACGTCTGGTGATCACCGCCGATGAAGGTATCCGCGCGGGCCGCACGATCCCTCTGAAGAAAAACGTCGACGACGCGCTGAAAAACCCTGGCGTAAAAACCATCGAGCACGTGGTTGTGCTTAAGCGCACTGGCGCAAATATTGAATGGAATGAAGGCCGCGATCTGTGGTGGCACGAACTGGTTGAGAAAGCCAGCGCCCACCACCAGCCAGTAGAAGTGAACGCGGAAGACCCGTTGTTTATCCTTTATACCTCCGGCTCTACCGGCAAGCCTAAAGGCGTGCTGCACACCACTGGCGGTTACCTGGTTTATGCCGCAACCACCTTTAAATACGTATTCGACTACAAACCCGGCGACATCTACTGGTGTACGGCAGATGTGGGCTGGGTGACCGGCCACAGCTACCTGCTGTATGGCCCGCTGGCTGTCGGCGCTACTACGCTGATGTTTGAAGGTGTGCCGAACTGGCCCGCGCCGAACCGCATGGCGCAGGTGGTCGACAAGCATAAAGTGAACATTCTCTACACTGCGCCGACGGCGATCCGCGCCCTGATGGCGGAAGGCGATAAAGCGATTGAAGGCACCGATCGTTCTTCATTGCGCATTCTGGGCTCCGTCGGCGAACCGATTAACCCGGAAGCCTGGGAATGGTACTGGAAGAAAATCGGCAACGAGAAATGCCCGGTGGTGGACACCTGGTGGCAGACTGAAACCGGCGGCTTTATGATCACCCCGCTGCCAGGCGCAACGGAACTGAAAGCCGGCTCGGCAACCCGTCCGTTCTTCGGCGTGCAACCGGCGCTGGTGGATAACGAAGGCCAGCCGCTGACAGGCGCAACCGAAGGCAATCTGGTCATCACCGACTCCTGGCCGGGGCAGGCGCGCACGCTGTTTGGCGATCATGAGCGCTTCGAGCAGACCTATTTCTCGACCTTCAAAAATATGTACTTCAGCGGCGACGGCGCGCGTCGTGATGAGGACGGCTACTACTGGATCACCGGGCGTGTGGATGACGTGCTGAACGTTTCCGGCCACCGTCTGGGCACTGCGGAAATCGAATCGGCACTGGTGTCGCATCCGAAAATTGCCGAAGCTGCTGTGGTGGGCATTCCGCACAACATTAAAGGCCAGGCGATTTATGCGTATGTAACCCTCAATCACGGCGAAGAACCCACGGCGCAGCTGTATACCGAAGTGCGCAACTGGGTGCGTAAAGAGATCGGCCCGCTGGCAACGCCGGATATTCTGCACTGGACCGATTCGCTGCCGAAAACCCGCTCCGGCAAAATCATGCGTCGCATTCTGCGTAAGATTGCGGCGGGGGATACCAGTAACTTCGGCGATACTTCAACGCTCGCCGATCCAGGTGTGGTGGAAAAACTGCTCGAAGAAAAGCAGGCCATCACTATGCCTTCATAACGTCTCACCTTAACCCTCTCTCCGACCGGGGAGAGGGAAACCATAACAACCTGTACCCTACCCCTCCCAAGGATTTCATGTTGCGGCCAGCACGCTGCGGCGCGAAAAACGCGGGGGAACACCTCTGGAGACTCTGTGATGAATGAACCAATTTATCAACGGATAGAAGATAATGCGCATTTCAGGGAGTTAGTTGAAAAACGGCAACGGTTTGCCACCATTCTGTCCCTTATCGTGCTGGTGATTTACGTGAGCTTTATTTTGCTCATCGCTTTTGCGCCCGGCTGGCTGGGTACGCCGTTGCATGCAGGCACCAGCGTCACGCGCGGGATCCCTATCGGCGTAGGCGTCATCCTGATCTCGTTCTTTTTGACAGGTGTGTATGTCTGGCGGGCAAACAGTGAATTTGACCGTCTCAATAAAGCCGTGATGCACGAGGTGAAGGCATTATGAAACGTTTTCATTCATTGATGGGGATGGCGCTGCTGGGGTTATCCACCAGCACACTGGCCGCCGATGCGCTAACCGGCGACGTTCAACGCCAGCCGACCAACTGGCAGGCGATCATTATGTTTATCGTGTTCGTGGCCTTTACGTTAGGGATAACTTACTGGGCCTCGAAACGCACCCGCACCCGTAGCGATTACTACACGGCGGGCGGCAATATCACTGGCTTCCAGAACGGCCTGGCGATTGCGGGCGACTATATGTCGGCGGCATCGTTCCTGGGGATTTCGGCGCTGGTGTTTACCTCTGGCTACGACGGGCTGATTTACTCGCTGGGCTTTTTGGTGGGCTGGCCGATTATCCTGTTCCTGATCGCGGAACGTCTGCGTAACCTCGGCAAATATACCTTTGCTGACGTGGCCTCGTATCGTCTGAAGCAGGGCCCAATCCGTATTCTGTCAGCGTGCGGTTCGCTGGTGGTGGTAGCGCTATATCTGATCGCTCAAATGGTCGGCGCAGGTAAGCTGATTGAACTGCTGTTCGGCCTGAACTACCACGTTGCGGTGGTGCTGGTCGGCGTGTTGATGGTGATGTACGTATTGTTCGGCGGCATGCTCGCCACTACGTGGGTGCAGATCATCAAAGCGGTGCTGCTGCTGTTCGGTGCCAGCTTTATGGCCTTTATGGTGATGAAACACGTTGGCTTTAGCTTTAATAACTTGTTCAACGAAGCCATGGCGGTTCACCCGAAAGGCGCAGCAATTATGAGCCCTGGCGGGCTGGTAAAAGATCCGATCTCGGCGCTATCGCTGGGGCTGGGGCTGATGTTCGGTACGGCGGGTCTGCCGCATATCCTGATGCGCTTCTTCACCGTCAGCGACGCACGCGAAGCGCGCAAGAGCGTGTTCTACGCCACCGGCTTTATGGGTTACTTCTATATTCTGACCTTTATCATCGGCTTTGGCGCAATCATGTTAGTGGGCGCTAATCCGGTATTTAAAGACGCGACCGGCGCGCTGATCGGCGGTAACAACATGGCGGCGGTCCATCTGGCGAACGCCGTGGGCGGTAACCTGTTCCTCGGCTTTATCTCGGCGGTGGCCTTCGCCACGATTCTGGCAGTAGTTGCAGGCCTGACGCTGGCGGGCGCATCAGCGGTATCACACGATCTGTACGCTAACGTGTTCCGTAAAGGCGCAACCGAACGTGATGAACTGCGGGTGTCCAAAATCACGGTGCTGGTGCTGGGTGTTATCGCTATCCTGTTGGGTATCCTGTTCGAGAAACAGAACATCGCCTTCATGGTAGGCCTGGCGTTCTCTATCGCGGCGAGCTGTAACTTCCCGATCATTCTGCTGTCGATGTACTGGTCGAAACTGACCACGCGCGGCGCAATGATTGGCGGCTGGCTGGGTCTGCTGACGGCGGTGATCCTGATGATCCTCGGCCCGACCATTTGGGTTCAGGTTCTTGGCCATGCCGCACCGGTATTCCCATACGAATACCCGGCGCTGTTCTCGATTCTGGTGGCGTTTGTCGGGATTTGGGTGTTCTCAATTACCGATAACAGCGCAGAGGGCAATCTGGAACGCGAGAAATTCCGCGCCCAGTTTATCCGCTCGCAAACCGGTATTGGTATCGAGCAGGGGCGCGCGCATTGATATTGCGTACCTCATATAAGTAACAGAAGGAAGGGAGCCGAAAGGCTCCTTTCTTCGTTATGGGCTGCAAAAAGGAACATAATTTATTTGTGATTCGCATCAAATTAAGAAAACCATTCTAAAACCCCTGCCCACCGGAGAAAGTTATTGTTTGGCTTAGGCTAATATCCGAATCAGTTTGCAAAGTTTTTCTCTGACGCCGCGCGTATTATTTCTTCATTCTAATGACTCGCCTGCAAATTACGTATCGCATATCGCCTTGATGCGGCACGAACAATAAAAAAACCCTACTTACCTGGTGAGCGAGTTCTTTATGGAAACGGCAACGAATAATAGCGTAATACGCGGAGTTACGAGCCCAGCGACTCGGGCAGGAATGACCGAAAGCGAATGGAAAGAAGCCATTAAATTCGACAGCACGGATACCGGCTGGGTCATTATGAGTATTGGCATGGCTATTGGCGCCGGAATTGTTTTTCTTCCGGTTCAGGTGGGACTAATGGGCCTGTGGGTCTTTTTACTCTCTTCCGTTATTGGCTATCCGGCGATGTATTTATTTCAGCGCCTGTTTATTAACACCCTGGCCGAATCCCCGGAATGTAAAGATTACCCCAGCGTTATCAGCGGATATCTGGGCAAGAACTGGGGAATATTATTAGGTGCACTGTATTTTGTGATGTTAGTCATCTGGATGTTCGTTTATTCCACGGCAATTACTAACGACAGCGCGTCTTATCTGCACACCTTCGGCGTTACCGACGGGTTGCTGTCAGACAGTCCCTTCTATGGGCTGGTGCTGATTTGTATTCTGGTGGCTATTTCATCGCGCGGCGAGAAACTGTTGTTTAAGATCTCTACCGGTATGGTGCTAACCAAACTCCTGGTGGTGGCTGCGCTGGGTATTTCCATGGTCGGTATGTGGCATTTATATAATATTGGCGCGTTACCTCCCGTCGCGCTGCTGATTAAAAATGCGATTATTACTCTCCCCTTTACGCTAACCTCTATTCTGTTTATTCAAACACTCAGCCCGATGGTAATTTCCTATCGTTCACGCGAAAAGTCCATTGAGGTTGCGCGTCATAAAGCGTTACGCGCGATGAATATTGCGTTTGGCATTCTGTTTATCACCGTCTTTTTCTATGCCGTGTCGTTCACGCTGGCGATGGGCCATGACGAAGCAGTGAAAGCGTATGAGCAAAATATCTCCGCCCTGGCGATTGCCGCCCAGTTCATTAACGGCGCGGGTTCGGGCTGGGTCAAAGGGGTCAGCGTGATCCTGAATATCTTTGCGGTAATGACGGCATTCTTTGGCGTCTATCTGGGCTTTCGTGAAGCAACCCAGGGAATTGTGATGAATATTCTGCGTCGCAAAATGCCTGCGGAGCGCATCAACGAAGAAGTAGTTCAACGCGGCATCATGCTGTTCGCCATTTTACTGGCGTGGAGCGCAATCGTACTGAATGCACCGGTGCTGAGCTTCACCTCTATCTGTAGCCCCATCTTCGGCATGGTGGGCTGCCTAATTCCCGCCTGGCTGGTCTACAAGGTGCCAGCGCTGCATAAATATAAAGGGGTGTCGTTGTATTTAATTATCGTCACCGGCCTGCTGCTTTGCGTTTCTCCGTTCCTGGCTTTCTCCTGATTACGTGTCATTTTAAGGTCGTTGTTATGTCTGAAATTTTATTGAAACCGTTATGGCAAAGCTTTATCCAGGTCGTGCAGGAAGAAGTCAAACCTGCGCTGGGTTGTACGGAACCGATCTCCCTGGCCTTAGCGGCAGCGGTCGCGGCAGCCCATCTCGACGGAACGGTTGAGCGCATTGAGGCCTGGGTTTCCCCTAACCTGATGAAAAACGGTATGGGCGTGACCGTTCCCGGCACCGGTATGGTTGGGCTGCCTGTCGCGGCGGCGCTCGGCGCGCTTGGCGGTGACGGCAATGCGGGCCTTGAAGTGCTTAAAGGCGCATCGGTACAGGCGATTAACGCGGCGAAAGCGATGTTGAACGCCGGTAACGTAGCGGTGCGGTTGCAGGAGCCGTGCGACGACATTCTCTTTGCCCGCGCCAAAGTATTCAGCGGCGACACGTGGGCCTGCGTGACGATAGTCGGCGGGCATACCCACATTGTGCGCATCGAAACCCATCAGGGAATTGTCTTTTCGCAGGACAACACCGCGCAGGATGAAGAATGCGCGTCTCCGCTGGCGGTGTTATCAAACACATCGCTGAAAGAAATACTGGCGTTCGTTAACGCTGCGCCTTTTGAGTCGATACGTTTTATTCTTGATGCGGCAACGTTGAACGGCGCGTTATCCCAGGAAGGGTTGCGCAGCGCCTGGGGATTACACATTGGCGCGACGCTGGAAAAACAATGCGCGCGCGGCCTGTTGGCAAACGATCTTTCAACCGCGATCCTGATTCGTACCAGCGCGGCATCGGATGCCAGAATGGGCGGCGCGACGCTACCGGCGATGAGTAATTCGGGCTCAGGCAATCAGGGCATTACCGCCACTGTACCCGTCATGGTGGTGGCTGAATATTTTGGTGCGGATAATGAGCATTTAGCGCGTGCGCTGATGCTCTCGCATCTCAGCGCCATCTATATTCACCACCAGTTGCCTCGCTTATCGGCGTTATGCGCCGCCACGACGGCGGCCATGGGCGCAGCGGCAGGCATGGCATGGCTGGCGGAGGGGAGTTATGACACCATCGCTATGGCTATCAGCAGTATGATTGGCGATGTGAGCGGAATGATTTGCGATGGTGCATCTAACAGTTGTGCCATGAAGGTATCCACAAGCGCATCAGCCGCCTGGAAAGCCGTGCTGATGGCGCTGGATAATACGGCGGTAACGGGCAACGAAGGTATTGTGGCGCAGGACGTTGAGCAATCCATCTCAAATCTCTGCGCGCTGGCCTGCCATTCCATGCAGCAAACCGACAAGCAAATTATTGAAATTATGGCGCATAAAGCGCATTAACCCCCTGCAAGCCCCGCAGTCACAGGCGGGGCTTTTTCCTCTCTTTTTCTTGCGCCAGCGCTTGATACCCCTCCCATTAACCCTGTTATAAATAGAGTAAACTTAAGAAAATTACCCAAAGGCCGGATCTCCTATGGATATCAAAACGCTGCGTTATTTTGTCGAAGTGGTGAGACAGCAAAGCTTTACCCGCGCGGCGCAGAATCTGTATGTTACCCAGCCGACCATCAGCAAAATGCTGCGCAATCTGGAAGATGAGCTGAGCTGTACGTTGCTGATCCGCGACGGACGCAAGCTGCTGCTGACCGATACCGGCAAAGTCGTCTATGAACGCGGGATCGCCATTCTCGCGGAATTTCGCCAGCTTGAGGCCGAGCTCAGCGACATCCATCACCTTGATAAAGGCACGCTGCGCCTCGGTATCCCGCCTATGGTTGGGATGCTAATGGCCGGGCCGATCGGCTTATACCGCCAACGCTTTCCCGGCGTGGAACTGAAGATTTCCGAATTCGGCAGCCTGACCGTGCAACAGGCGGTGATGAACGGCGAACTGGATTTAGCCATGACCGCACTGCCGGTTGAAGAGGAACACCACTTCGCCACGCTTCCGTTGTTCAGCCATCCGCTGTGTGTGCTCGCTCCCCGCTCCGGCACGTGGGTAAAACGGGATTTTGTCGAGCCGAAAGAACTGTCCGGCCATCCCTTGTTGATCTACAACGAAGACTTTTCGTTAAGCCGCCAGCTCATGCAATTGTTCGCCACGCTCGGCATGAATCCGCATATTGCAGTACGCAGCGGCCAGTGGGATTTTTTGGCGGCAATGGTGCAGGCGGGCGTCGGGATTGCAATTTTACCGGAGCCCATTTGCCGCAAGCTGGATAGCACGATTTTAACCTGGCTGCCGCTGCGCAGCCCATTGCGTTGGGAGTTAGGGATGATTTGGCGTGACGGGGTTTATCTTTCCCACAGCGCTCAGGCCTGGCTGAAATGCTGCAAAGAGTACTGGCCAGCCGCAACTGGCCAGTAGGGTTTAATGCTTCTCGATAAGCAGGGCTTCCAGCAGATCGAGATCGTGCAGCAGTTTTTGCAGCGTATCGTTGCTGATCTGCCGCGTGGCGCGCAGATGATACAGTTCCGCGCGTTCTGAACGCAGCGCAGCAAGACGGAATCGGCGTTCCAGATTCTCCTCCAGCGCGCTGTTTTCTGCATCGCTCCGCCCATCGGCCCGGCGGCGTAAATTACCAATCACCCGCGCGCTTACCTCTTTCAGCAGTTGGGTATCGATGTTTTCATTCACGTCTGCCGCCATGCGCTCCTCTTTTTTCTGGATAGTGACGATCGCGACTTCCGCCGTCACCGAACGCGCCAGACGCTCCTCTTCCCGCGCTTTCGCCTGGTCGGTCACTTCCACATGCTGGAGCAGAATGGGCAGCATGATCACGCCGACGAACAGAGAAATCAGGATCACCCCCGCCGCCAGGAAAATCAGCTCATAACGCGCCGGGAACGGTGTGCCGTCAGCAAGCAATAACGGGATAGACAGCACACCCGCCAGCGTGATGGCACCGCGCACGCCCGCGAAAGCGGCAATCAGTAGATCGCGGGTTTTCCATGCGCCAAACTCCATCGGCTTCTTCTTCAGGAAGCGGCGGCTGAAGTGCTTCATCACCCACAGCCAGGCGAAGCGCACCACGATCAACGCACCATAAATGATAAAGATATCGAGGAACAGCATCCACACTTCAACGTTCGGATCGGCCTCGGCGGCAGTCAGCGAGGTCTCCAGAATGCCAGGCATTTGCAGACCCAGCATCAGGAACACCATGCCGTTAAACACAAATTCCAGCATCGACCAGACGCTGTTGGCGCGCAGGCGCATCGCCAGCGGCGCGCGGCGCATCACTCCGGAACGGGTGATGGTCATCCCGGCGGCCACGGCGGCCAGAATGCCTGAAACGCCAATGTGTTCGGCAATCAGGTAAGAGGCAAACGGCAGCAGGAATAGCAGCACGATCTGCGTGGCAGGCTCATCGCCGCCCCAGCGGCTCAGCCAGCGCAGCGAGCGGCCATACAGCCAGGCGACGGCGATACCGGCCAGCAAGCCGCCTACCGCCACTTTCATAAACTCTACCGTCGCGCCACCTACGGTGAATACCATGGTGCCCATCGCTACCGCGACGGCAAACTTCAGAGCCACCAGGCCAGATGCGTCGTTCATCAACGCTTCGCCCTGCAAAATGCCCATGATTTTTTTCGGTATCCGCCCTTCGCCGACGATGCCGGACAGCGCCACCGCATCGGTAGGGGAAAGCACGGCCGCCAACGCAAAAGCGGGAATAAGCGGGATGCCCGGCACCATCCAGTAAATCAGGAAACCGATACCGACAACGGTGACCAGCACCAGCGCCAGCGCCAGGCCAATAATCTCCCTGCCGTGATCGAGGAACTCGCGGGTCGGCGTTTTCCAGCCGTCGGCGAACAGCAGCGGCGGGATAAACAGCACCAGAAACAGTTCTGGATTAAAGTCCACATGCAAACCAAACGTCGGCCAGGCGAGCAATGCGCCGATGGCGATTTGCATTAACGGGAGGGGAACCTGGAAGGGAAGTACCCGGGTAACGACCCCGGAGAGCGAGACCACAAGGGTCATGATAAGAATGGTAAAGAAGATTTCCATGCTGTCCTTGAATGCGATGATGCCTGTCGAAAAAAGAGACTCCTCAGATAATAGAACATCGACACCAATAAAAAGGAAACAGGATGTGCCTTAAAAACAAAAAACGGGCCGAATTCGGCCCGTTTGTCGGCATGCGTGAGGGTTAAATCGCCCAGCCGCCCGCGTAGAACGCCACCAGCGCGATAGCGATAATCACGGTGCCAACGTTAAGCTTGCGCCATTCGCCGGACACCAGACGACCAATCACCAGCGATGCAAAGCCAATCATGATGCCGGTCACGATGTTACAGGTCAGCACGATAAACACCGCAGTGATCAGGCCAGACATCGCGTCGACGAAATCGGCGAAATCGATTTTCGCCACGTTGCTCAGCATCAGCAGGCCGACATACATCAGCGCAGGCGCTGTCGCATAGGCAGGCACCAGGTAAGAGAGCGGAGACAGGAACAGGATCAGCAGGAACAGCACACCGACGGTGATCGCCGTCAGGCCGGTTTTACCGCCTGCCGCCGTACCCGCTGCGGATTCGATATACACCGCCGCAGGCGCTGCGCCCACCAGGCCGGAGAACACGCTGCTCAGGGAATCGGTGGTCAGCGCTTTGCCGCCGTCGATAATCTGCCCGTCTTTATCCAGCAGGTTTGCCTGCCCGGCCACCGCGCGGATCGTCCCGGTGGCATCGAATACTGCGGTCATCACCAGCGCCAGTACGCTTGGGATCACTACCGGGTTTAGCGCGCCCATGATGTCCAGGCTACCGATCAGCGAGTTGCCGTTTTCATCGCTCAGCGACGGCATGGCGAACAGACCAGAGAACTTCACGCTCGGGTCGAAAATCAAGCCGACGATGGAAACGCCGATAATAGTCAGCAAAATGCCACCCGGCACTTTCAATTTCTCAAGGCCGATAATTACCGCTAAACCAATCAACGACATAATGACCGGGAAGCTGGCGAAGTGGCCCAGCGCGACCGGCAAGCCGTCCAGTGGGTTTTTAATCACCAGGCCCACACCGTTCGCGGCAATCAGCAGCAGGAACAGGCCGATACCGATGCCGGTGCCGTGCGCAATACCCTGCGGCAGGTTGCGTAAAATCCAGCTACGAATGCCGGTGGCGGAAATAATGGTAAACAACACGCCCATCAGGAATACCGCGCCTAAGGCGACCGGTACGCTGATTTGCTGGCCCAGCACCAGGCTGAACGCGGTAAAAGCGGTTAACGAGATGGCGCAACCGATCGCCAGCGGCAGGTTTGCCCACAGGCCCATCAGTAAGGAGCCGAGACCGGCAACCAGACAGGTAGCAACGAAAACGGCGGCCGGCGGAAAGCCCGCTTTGCCCAGCATGCCCGGAACCACGATGACGGAATAGACCATGGCCAAAAAAGTGGTGAGGCCTGCAACGATTTCCTGGCGAACGGTACTGCCACGAGCAGAAACCTTAAACCAGGCATCAAGCGAGCCGGTACGCGCAGATGGCGTAGACATAGAAACTTCCCCTGAGAATATGTGTAGTTCGTTCTTAATGCGTGGTGGACAACCCGCTGCCAGTTAAACGTCAGATCCCTGTGCTCAATGAGTGACAAATGGGTGGGGTCACAATAAGCAAACGTTTAACTCCGCGCATAGAAAACGGTGCGTAAAGTTAAGGCAAACGATTATCCAGCCTTGTGACGGGGTTTTTCAACTTAACTTTGCCGCTTTTCGCCAAAAATTCATCCAGGTGATGATTTCTTCACCGACAAATGCGCAAACGTTATCGTCGATGCGCAAAGCCATAACAAAATCCGCTCAACATCACGGGATTTTGTTATGGCCGTGAAGGCGGAATTAGCCGCCGGGAAGGGAAAACGGTCCACCTTTAGTGATGGCGCGCTGCCAGGCTGGACGTTGTTCGAAACGCTGCTTCCAGCGTTCAAGATTAGGCAAGTTATCAATCCCGCCTCTGGTCAACAACGCAATGGCGGGAAAACTCATCTGGATATCCGCCATGCTAAAGCGATCCCCGGCAAACCATTGGCGGCCTTCAAGGAATTGCTCAATAAATTGCGCGTGGGTGGCGAGTTGCTTATTCAGATATCCCTTCTGCACCCCCTGCCCTAACAATTTCCCTACAGTGCGAAAACCAAACGGCACTGGCGGTTTGCCGAGGCTGCTGAATACCAGTTTCATCATCAGCAACGGCATCAACGAGCCTTCTACATAATGCAGCCAGAAGCGGTAATCGATTTTCCCCTGCGCATCGGCAGGCTTGAGTTGCCCTTGCGTATCGTAGGTTTCCTGGAGGTATTCCAGGATCGCGCCGGATTCCGCCAGCACAAACCCTTCATCTTCCAGCACCGGCGATTTACCCAGCGGATGCACTTTCTTAAGCGCAGGCGGTGCCATCATCGTGGGTTCGCGTTGATAGCGAACAATCTGGTAGGGCAAATTAAGTTCCTCCAGCGCGCACAGGATGCGCTGCGATCGGGAGTTATTCAGGTGATGCACGGTCAGCATGGCAATTTCTCATCGCAAGTTGGTTAAATTAACTATAGAAAATTGCGGCAAGTTGTCGCAAAAGTTAGTGCAAAAAATCGCCAGAACGGCTGGAAGAAACAGGGACCAGGGATATACTGAAATTATCGGTGCAAGCCGGAACCTCCTGAGAGACTACGATTGAGGGGCGCCGAAGTCGGGGGAAACCCTCCCGTGAGAAAGCGGGATACTGATAAAGACAAAGACCGGAACCAAACTAAAGCGCCGCAGTTGGCGCTTTAGTTTTTTTAGTGCTCGCTGTCTTCCAGTAACCGCGCGCCTGTCCCTTCCTTGCCCAGCCGATCCTCCGGGTTACGCAACGGGCAATCGCTACGCGACAGACAACCGCAGCCGATACAGCCATCCAGTTCGTCCCGCAATGACGTCAATGTCTGGATCCGTCGATCAAGTTCTTCCCGCCAGCGCGACGAAAGCTGTTGCCACTCTTTCGGGCTGATTGAATGCCCTTCAGGCAATACGCTTAAGGCCTGATTGATGGTGGCGAGCGGAATACCGATACGCTGGGCGATTTTTATGATTGCCACATAACGCAGCACATCGCGCTTATAGCGTCGCTGATTGCCTGCATTGCGGGTGCTTTTTATGAGCCCCTTGCTCTCATAAAAATGCAGCGCAGAAACCGCGACGCCAGTGCGTTTTGCTACTTCGCCGGGCGTCAGAAAGGGTTTAATGCGCGGTTTTTTCTTCTCCATAACGCTTTACCTCAAGTTAACTTGAGGAATTATACTCGCCGCCAATGAGAACGACTATCGATAACTAACGATGAGGGGCGCTTATGTCACATCCGGAAATTATCAGCACGCTGATTGAATGGATCGATGATCATATTGACCAACCGCTGAATATTGACGTGGTGGCGAAAAAATCAGGCTATTCAAAGTGGTACCTACAGCGGATGTTTCGCACCGTGATGCGGCAGTCGCTCGGGGAGTATATTCGCCAACGTCGGTTATCGATGGCGGCAGAAGCGCTGCGTAATACGCGGCGGCCCATATTTGATATCGCCATGGATCATGGCTACGTTTCACAGCAGACATTTTCACGCGTGTTCCGGCGGGAATACGACATTACGCCCACCGACTATCGCCTTCAGACCAGAGTCGCCGGGTTAGCCTCGCGTAATAATGCTTTAACCTCAGGCTCATACACCCAGCTAATGAGTTCATGAGAAGACATCGCCTTAGCGAAATACCACCCCTGACAGAACTGCACGTTACGCTTTAACAGCCAGCTAATTTGCTCAGGGGTCTCCACCCCTTCAGCAATAATCTTCAGGCGCAGGCTTTGCGCCATTTCAATAATATGCTCAACGATTAAATGACTGGTGCTGTTGGTGGTCAGCGTATCGATAAAGGTTTTATCGATTTTCAACATATCGACGTTCAGTGAGTACAGGTTATGAAGATTAGAATAGCCGGTACCAAAATCGTCGATGGCGATTTCAAATCCAGAACGGCGGAACGCCTGTACGACCGGTGCAGTTTTCGTCACGTCGATGACGCCACGCTCGGTAACTTCTATTTTTATTTGCTGCGCTTTAACACCGAATTGCCGGTTTTTTTGTTCAATCAGGGCAATAAGCCGCGCAGAATGGAAATCTGACGCGGAGAGGTTAATGGAAATATAAAGCTCAGGATGCGCGGCCAGAAACGCCCCGAGATCCTGATACAACTCTTCAATAACGTAATCGGTGACCCGGGCGATAAGCCCCTCTTTTTCCGCCAGCGGAATAAACTCAACCGGGCTCATCACCGGGCCGTTAAAGCCCGGCCAACGTAATAACGCTTCGGCACCGACGCAAGTACCGTTTTTGATATCCACAATCGGCTGATAATGGAGGCAAAGCTGACGCTTTTGCAGCGCGCGTTGTAGCCTCCGGGCAGGCGAATTAAACTGCTGGCGGGTTCGCGACCACATCAGTAGGATAATAACGCTACAGATTAGCCCCAGCGGTAATGTCAGGGTAATCTGGTGATACCACTCCTGAAATATACGCTGTGAACTGGTCGAGACAAGAATCGCAATCGGGCGCACGCTGGATTTAGCAATTGCGTAATAGCGATCGTCCACCTGGAAATTAATGTCGCTATTGCGGATCAGTTGTTCGAATAATTTCGTTTCGGCTTGCTGGCTCAGCGAAAAAAATTTATTTGTCACGGTATCAAACAGGCCAAACTGTAAATGGCTGTCCGTGGACATCACTTCACTATAGGAAAGCGGATTGACTACCGCTACATAATTCCCTTTACGCATATAAACCATTTTATGACCGGAATAAAATGGCGTATCACGATAATAATAAATGGCTATATTTGTGCTGCGCGTATAATTAGCGGCATCCATGATCCAGTGTTGTTTCATGTTCATTGCCGTTGAGCATTGAAATTCATCTTCATTGGCAAAAATTAAATCGGCAACATAAAGATGGCCGCGCACAATATTTAACATATTCGCCCGGTGATCCGGGCTGCATATTAAACCTGGCCATGAGACAGCTTCTTCGCGAGCGGAATCAACGTCTTTGATTACAATTTCGGTTTTGTCGAGCGCTAATTGAGCAAACGCGTGAAGATGTTCACGGGTATCGCTTATTGCGCGAAGATGGGCTAACCACAGGGCAAGCACGACAGGAAGCAGCACCACGAGTGTAATGCCTGCCAGTCGTAACGCGTCTTTTCGTGCCCTGAAATTCATCGTGATCTCATATCCCTGCTGTTTGTGCCTGCTTGGTTATGAATAGACACTCTGCAAACAGGCGTTACGTTGCATGAATAACGGAACATTAGCAACAGGATTTTATTATCACAGAATATAATTTCTATATCCGTTAAGGTTATTCACAGATTTTACCGAAAAAAAAGCGCCAATTTATCTTAAGTGCGTTATTTTTGCTGTTTCCCGGTAACCTTAATTATATCAAATTAAGGTTTCTATAATTAAATGACCTAAATTTTCTAAGGATACCGGGTACAGGCAAACGCGTTAACACATTTTCCCCGGTTGGGCGCAAACGGTACGGCTTCTTCCGGTGTGTTTGGCCTGATAAAGCGCTTTGTCTGCCTCAGTAAGTACGTGCGAGAGGGGCAACTCCCCACTTGTTACGGCAATCGCCCCGGCGCTGAAGGATAACGCGACAGGCTCTTCATTAATCAGTAATGGTGATGAAATCAACCGTTCACGCAACTGCACGGTAAAGTCCACTGCATTGTCACAATCAGCATTCTTGAGTATTACCAAAAATTCTTCGCCGCCTAAACGACCAACATAAAACTCAGGAAACCGGCAGGCTCGAATACAGTCACAAAAATGCAATAGCGCTTTATCACCTGCGGCATGTCCCCATGAGTCATTAATGCGCTTAAAATAATCTAAGTCGATCATTAAAACAGCAAACCGCGTCTCCGGCGTGGTATCCAGTTCCCTTTCCAGCTTGTTTAAAATTTCTGAACGATTCAGACACTGTGTTAAATCATCGATGGTCGCTTTTAAGGTGAGTATTCGCTCTGCCTGCTTTCGTGCGGTTATATCGAGACCAATATTAAGCACGCTATTATCTGGCAATAAAATATTAGCCCACAGCGTGGTTAATATTGAACCGTCTCGCCTCAGGGGGTGCCATTCCTTCATGGCCGTCAGCGGGCTGGTATTTATCGATTCCCGCACTTCACTGCGAATAGCCGGATCAGGATAAAATAGCGCGAGCGGATCTTCTGCCTGGTTAATTTCATCGATCGTCCAGCCAAACACTCTTTCACATTCACCGTTCCAGAGAGTGCATCGGCCATTGCGATCGAATGAATTCATTAATACCGGGGCGCGCTCAAAAAGTATCTTATATTGCTCGGAAATATGCTGTAATTCATGAAAAGCGAATTGCCGGGCGGATTGCTCGAGCAAATAATCCCGCAGCTTGTCTGCCAGAATAGTCACGCCATGTTTGAGAATAGTAATAGACGGCAGGGTGTGCTGATAGGCCAAAAAAAGCCAGGCGGTTGAACCGTAATCCCGCAGTGATAATTTGCATAAAATACCGGTTTGCAACTCTCTGAGATGCGCTTCCTCATCTGGATAAAACAGATCCCCTACGCTGTGCGGCCAGGAAAGAATACGCCAGGCGTAAGGATGGTCGATGATTCGCGGGTGCATCAGAACCTGGCATGCCTGGGCATAACAATCGCTGCCCTCGCCAGAGTGGTTAACCTGAAGTTCACCGTCACGCTCAACGGCAATCCAGGTGACGGAGCTGCCCAGAGCATGTTGGATATCTCCAACGATATCCGACAGAGAACGATGCGGTAACAGTTGGGGAATAACCTGAGTCAGGATCCGTAATACTTGAGCGCCGTCCCCTAAAAGATTGTGTTTTTGTGCAGTATTCATTTTTTATCATTTTCACATGTTGTTGAAAATAAAAATAATAAACACTTACCTGCAATGAATAATTCAATTCAGCGAAGCGCAAATAACGAATTTAAGCGGCTAAAGCAAATGTAGACCGATGCGTAAATTAATAATGACATCATTTACTAAAGCTTTTTAAATCATCGAGTTGAATTATTTATTACACGTAAAGGCAATGTAATGTTCCAGCATAATGCAGGACCAGAGTTATGTAAATATTAACCAAATGTTATTTAACATAGCTCTGTTCACTATTTCAGCCACTGGCCAGGAAATAAATACGACAAAAGGATGAGTTTTTAACAATCTTAATTACCGACTGGAATAACGCTCCGTTTAATCCAGACGTAATCCCACAAAAATACAAAGGATATAATTGCTTAAAAATTTTGCGCTTCGATGTGGCTAATAAAAGAACAAATGTGATATAGTTCACATATCAGATGCAACTACAGCATTTGCGTTCATTGTTAGTAACCCCACGCTTGCCAGCCACCCTCCGGGAGTATTGCCTCCTGTGCTGACAAGTGTTGCCTTTATATAAAGGAATCAGTGACATGGCTACCCTGACTACTGGCATTGTTATGATGCGCTGGCAAATTATCAGCGCAGTGATGATGTTTCTTGCCAGCACCCTGAATATTCAATTTCGTAAATCTGATTATGCAGTGCTGGCGGTAATCAGCAGCGGAATAGGCATTGCAGCATCCTGCGCCTTTGCGACGGGACTGCTGGGCTTGTCTATCGATTTTGCGGCGACATGGACTCACGTCAAGGATGTGATGTGGGATGTGCTTAGCAAGACTCCGCCTGAGTGGCCGATGATCCTGACCTGATTTTCTGGCCTCTGCTCTGCAGAGGCTTTTTTTTACATGCAACCTGCGCAACTGGTACAGCGCCAGTCCTGCTTGTTAACCGCTTTCCAGAAGCCCCGATAATTCTCTTCGTCCAGCGGTATATTGTTATCAAAAAAGCAGTCTGTTAACCATTCAACATTTTCGATTATCCATTCATTTTCGGGTAATCCATCGGCGAAGGTTTCATCCTCCGGGTCAATAATAGAATAGATCCCACGGGTGCCCATATCTTTCTCCCGCCGGGCTTCAGGAAGTTCTACTGGCCTACCTTCAAACGTAATAATCCAGTGCCCATGACAAAGCAAATTGCCGCGGCGGCTCCAGTCTGCGTTAAAAGGATTACTTACAACAGTCATCCGATCTCCCTGTCATATAAAATATTTTTTCCGGCTTTATTTAACACCCGCTGGAAATTATTTATTGACGGGATTATTACCTAATATAAAGCCATTTATTTTGTAGGGGCTAGTTTCGCATTAGATGTGTAAGGCGAAAATCCTAACAAAGAGGTAGAGGTAACCGGCAGGAGAGTAGCAGTGGCCCGTTAATCCTGGTAAAGATACCAGGGTGGGACAATATTATTCATGCACATGCATAAAAGAAGATGAAAATAAAAAAACCCGCAATATATATATTGCGGGCTTCTTGCTTGATGCTTAATTCGACATCAGAACGGGATATCGTCGTCGAAATCCATCGGCGGTTCGTTGTTAGACTGCGCCGGAGCCTGTTGCTGCGGACGTGGTTGCGCGCCGCCGCTGAACTGACCGCCCTGAGCTTGCTGCTGCGGTTGCTGAGGCTGGCCCCAACCGCCCTGCTGCTGGCCGCCGCCTGCCGGTGCACCGCCGCCCTGACGTCCACCCAGCATCTGCATAACGCCGCCAATTTGCGGTACGTTAATCTCGGTGGTATAGCGCTCCTGACCGGATTGATCGGTCCATTTGCGGGTACGCAGTTGTCCTTCAATATAGACCTGGGAACCTTTACGCAGATATTCGCCAGCCACTTCCGCCAGTTTGCCGAACATCACAACGCGGTGCCATTCCGTCTGTTCTTTCATTTCGCCGGTCTGCTTGTCGCGCCAGGAGTCCGAAGTAGCCAGCGTGAAGTTAGCGACTGCGCCACCACTCGGCAAATAGCGTACTTCCGGGTCCTGGCCCAGATTACCCACGAGAATAACCTTGTTTACGCCTCTGCTGGCCATGATCGAGTCTCCTGAAAGATTTCTAAATAGTGTAAACGCGCGATTGTACCATCACAAAGCCGCAGTTTAATAGCTGCGAGCAGTATTCCAGAAAAAAGCGCCAGTACGACATTTTCGCACAAAACGCGGGAAGATGCATTCCAATACTGTATATCCATTCAGGTCAAATTGTGTCATAATTAGCCGTTTCTGGCAGCCGGTTCTCTTTTCTTGCGCAACATGAAAGACCAGGCAAACAGCGTTTCTACCGGGAAAGGTGAATGGATAAGATAGAAGTACGGGGCGCCCGCACCCACAATCTCAAGAATATCAATCTCGTCATCCCCCGCGACAAGCTTATTGTCGTGACAGGGCTGTCGGGCTCAGGCAAATCCTCACTGGCTTTTGACACTCTGTATGCCGAAGGGCAGCGTCGCTACGTCGAATCGCTGTCGGCGTATGCGCGTCAATTTCTGTCACTGATGGAAAAGCCGGATGTCGATCATATCGAGGGGCTCTCCCCTGCGATTTCCATCGAGCAAAAATCGACGTCGCATAACCCCCGTTCCACGGTGGGCACCATTACTGAAATTCACGATTATCTGCGCCTGTTGTTTGCTCGCGTCGGCGAACCGCGCTGCCCGGATCACAACGTCCCACTGGCGGCGCAAACCGTTAGCCAGATGGTGGATAACGTGCTGTCGCAACCGGAAGGCAAGCGCCTGATGTTGCTGGCGCCGGTGATCAAAGAGCGTAAAGGCGAACACACTAAAACCCTGGAAAACCTTGCAAGCCAGGGGTATATCCGCGCCCGTATCGATGGCGAGGTGTGCGATCTTTCCGATCCGCCGACGCTCGAACTGCATAAGAAGCACACCATCGAAGTCGTTATCGATCGTTTCAAAGTACGTGAGGATCTGGCGCAGCGTCTGGCGGAATCATTTGAAACCGCGCTGGAACTCTCTGGCGGCACGGCGATGGTGGCGGATATGGATAGCCCCGACGCAGAAGAAATGTTGTTCTCGGCTAATTTTGCCTGCCCGGTGTGCGGGTATAGCATGCGCGAGCTTGAACCGCGTCTGTTTTCGTTCAACAACCCGGCAGGCGCATGCCCGACCTGCGACGGCCTGGGCGTTCAGCAATATTTCGACCCGGATCGCGTGGTGCAAAACGGCGAGCTGTCGCTGGCTGGCGGCGCGATCCGCGGCTGGGATCGCCGTAACTTTTACTATTTCACCATGCTGCGCTCGCTGGCGGATCACTACAAATTCGATGTGGAAACACCGTGGAATGAACTGAGCTCTACCGTCAAAAACGTCGTGCTTAACGGTTCAGGGCGAGAAACCATCGAATTTAAATACATGAACGATCGTGGCGATACCTCCGTGCGCCGTCATCCGTTTGAGGGTGTGCTGCACAATATGGAGCGCCGCTATAAAGAAACCGAGTCTTCTGCCGTACGCGAAGATTTGGCGAAATTTATCAGCAACCGCCCCTGCGCCACGTGCGAAGGCACCCGTCTGCGTCGTGAATCGCGCCATGTATTTGTCGAAAACACCGCGCTGCCGACCATTTCTGATATGAGCATCGGCCACGCGATGGACTTCTTTACCAATCTGAAACTTTCTGGCCAGCGTGCGAAAATCGCCGAAAAAGTGCTGAAAGAAATTGGCGATCGACTGAAATTCCTGGTCAATGTCGGTCTGAATTATCTGACGCTCTCCCGTTCGGCAGAAACGCTGTCCGGTGGCGAAGCCCAGCGTATCCGTCTGGCAAGCCAAATCGGCGCGGGCCTGGTGGGCGTGATGTATGTGCTGGATGAACCGTCAATCGGTCTGCACCAGCGTGATAACGAACGCTTGCTGGAAACCTTAATCCATCTGCGCGATCTCGGTAACACGGTGATTGTGGTGGAACATGATGAAGACGCGATTCGCGCCGCCGACCATATTATCGATATTGGTCCTGGCGCGGGCGTACATGGCGGCCAGGTGGTCGCTGAAGGCACCATGAAAGACATCATGGCGGTTCAGGAATCGCTGACCGGTCAGTACCTGAGCGGCAAACGTGAAATTGCGGTGCCGAAACAACGCGTGCAGGCGGACCCGGCGAAAGTGCTCAAACTGGTGGGCGCAAAAGGCAACAACCTCAAAGACGTGACGCTGACGCTGCCGGTGGGTCTGTTTACCTGTATCACCGGCGTATCCGGTTCGGGTAAATCAACGCTGATCAACGATACGCTGTTCCCGATTGCCCAGCGCCAGCTTAATGGCGCGACTATCGCCGAGCCTGCGCCGTATCGCGAAGTTCATGGCATGGAGCATTTCGATAAGGTTATCGATATCGATCAGAGCCCTATTGGCCGTACGCCGCGCTCTAACCCCGCGACCTATACTGGCGTGTTTACGCCGGTGCGTGAGCTGTTTGCCGGTGTGCCGGAATCGCGCACACGCGGCTATACGCCGGGACGTTTCAGTTTTAACGTGCGCGGTGGCCGCTGCGAGGCCTGCCAGGGCGATGGCGTAATTAAAGTTGAAATGCACTTCCTGCCGGACATCTACGTGCCGTGCGACCAGTGCAAAGGCAAACGCTATAACCGCGAAACCCTGGAAATTAAGTACAAGGGCAAGAGCATTCATGAAGTACTGGACATGACGATTGAAGACGCGCGTGAGTTCTTCGATGCTGTCCCTGCGCTGGCGCGTAAGCTGCAAACGTTGATGGACGTGGGGCTCTCCTATATCCGTCTCGGGCAGTCTGCCACCACGTTATCCGGCGGCGAGGCGCAGCGTGTGAAACTGGCACGCGAACTGTCAAAACGCGGCACCGGCCAGACGCTGTATATCCTGGATGAACCCACTACCGGCCTGCATTTTGCCGATATCCAGCAATTGCTCGACGTGCTGCATCAGCTGCGCGATCAGGGTAATACCATTGTGGTGATTGAACACAACCTGGACGTTATCAAAACTGCAGACTGGATTGTGGATCTCGGCCCGGAAGGCGGTAGCGGCGGCGGCGAAATTCTGGTTTCCGGCACGCCTGAAACGGTGTCGGCATGCAAAGAGTCCTATACCGCGCGCTTCTTAAAGCCCTTGTTAAAATAAAAGAAATGCCCCGCATCAGCGGGGCATTTTATTATCGGTAAAGATTAGTGATGTGAAATCGGTGTATGTGAACCATCGTCGTTTGAAGGCGTATGTGATCCACCGCCAGATGAGCCACCATTATCCGGTTGTACTGGCGTATAGTCAGGCGTGATTGTTCCCTCGTTCTTCACGCTTGCAGCACTGATTTTGACGCTGTTGCCTTTAATAACAGCAGACTTTTCATTCGTCAGCGTATTTACGCCGAAGTAAATGTCGCCATTACTGTTTATTTGGCCTTTATTGGTGACGTCCTGACCGTACCAGTTAATGCCTTTATTACCGTAAACGTTGCCTTCGTTAATAAAGTTCACGCCCTGGAGGTTCATTGTCACCTGCCCATCCGCCCGCATTTTCCCTTTATTAGTAAAGGTGACATTTACCGGCTGATGCGATTTTATAAAACCGAAATTCAAATCGTTAGCAGCCTGAATAAGGCCAGCATTATCAAACCCGCTACTCATCATCAGGTCCAGATTATGACCCGCGTTCACCACCCCGGTGGTATCCGCAATGTATTTGCCCGCCGTCAACGCCATGTTCCCTGTACTTTCAATAATACCGGCAGTGTTGTTGACTTGACTCCCATAATTAATCGACAAATCACTCGCCGAGCCGATAACCCCACCCTTATTGGTCATGGTATTTGACCCTGATACGTCCAGCGCAACACCGTCGCCTGACGAGCGGATAATACCATCATCATTATTAAGCGTGTCAGCATGTACATATGAAGTGTTATTTATATAAGGTGAATGGGTATCATTGGTCGGCCTCAGCACACCGCCAGCATAAATCCCACCTTTCTGATTATTGTCACCCTTAAACTGAGCGCTGTTGCTATTATTCAATGTCCCGGCATTTAACGAAAGTTGCCCATCCGTTTTAATCAGGCCGGCATCATTGTTGATCACCGAACTTTGTACATAGAGATCGCCATTTGAAACAATGTTACCCTGATTATTATCAATGGTGTTTATCGTCGTTTTGGTATGGTAATCGTAGCTGTAACTCATCGACATATCGTCCCCGCTGTGGATATTACCACGGACGTTATTGAGTTCTGAGCCGACGAGAGACATTCTTCCCTGGGAAGTGATATAGCCATCCTGGTTATTCAGAGCATCGGAGCGGATTGTCACTGCATTACCTGCCACGCTACCGTTTTTATTGTTGAACTCTCCTTGAGTAGAAATGTTCAACGTATCATGAGCCTGAATAACAGAATTTTCATTATTAAGCGACGCGCTGTCCAAAATGATATTGTGGCCTGCCTGAATACGACCGCCGTTATTATCCAGTTTGCCATCAACTGAAATAGCAATATCATCTGTCGCCGTTAAATCAGCGTGATCCAGACGCACACCAACACCTGATTCGGTACCAATCATATTGATCTTGCCGACATACATTGAACCCAGCGTTGAAACATCAAGTGCCAGTGCCGGCGCATCGCCTTCCCCTTCAATCTGGGTGAGAGTGCCATCCTTATCAAGATGATTCTTGCCAGTCACAATGTTGAGGGTTTTCGCTTGCAAACCCGCATTGATTTTCACCGAACGCGCAATAATATCGGTATATATCGGCATACCCGCATTACTGGTATTCATGCCGTTACCCGTGATCTCAACCTGGCCGCGTTTCACGTCAAGACCGGTCAGTTTGCCATTTTCGTCAACAGTCGGCGTACCCGTCGTCAGCGTAGCACGGCTGGTATTGATAAAGCCGCAGCCGTCACAGGTAATACCCGATGGGTTAGCGATAATGACCTGGGCAGATTTACCCGCGACTTCTACCATGCCATTCAACTGGCTCGGATCGGAAGAGCGCACTTCATTAAGAATGATGGTTGCGCTTTGCCCTGCCAGATTGCTGTTGCCGTTGATATTACCTGCGAGCTGAGTGTTGGTGTTAGTTGTGCTGTTATTCAGGACCACACCATTTTTATCTACATTGAATTCAGAATAAATATTGTGGGATACACCCTGATCGCTGGCTTTATTAATATCTACGATCGTTGCGCCGCCAGCACCTGTATGGATGCCAGGTTGATTAGCAGCGCTGGTATCCGCAGTGATAGCTGCATGAGTGGGTTGGACCATGCCCAGTGCCAGTAATGTAGCGAAGCATACAGGGCCTAGCGTAGCATGCAGCGTTGATTTATTTTTCATGTTTTTTAATTTCCTGTTTTGCATTTTATTCTCCTTTGACACCATATTATAAAGCCCCTTGTCATTCACCAAATGTATTAGTTGAAATATTTCATCAAAACCAATAATAAATAATGAATTTCACCGGGCGCGTTTTTATTATGAGGAGAATAATTAAAAATCCCAATACAAAACGAAATAACTTACTAAAAAAAACATTTTAAAATACATTACCGCCAACTATCAATTCATCCTAATAAATGAAGCAATGCGACTTAATTTGGTCAAACCATTCGTAAAGCAATATGAATTAAAGAAGTCATCCGTTGTTTAGTTCAAAATAAAACTTTTTGATAACCATAGGGGAATATTTTATTTATTAGAGATCCATTACTAATCGCTATCGCATAATTTTTTTGATTAAGACAGTTACTCTCATCTATTTCTACTTTTATAAAATCAGCGTAGGGCCAGAGCCCTACGCCATCCCGCTAGACAGAAAGCTGTTGCCGGGTTTGCTCGGGTAATAGCCCCAGCGCCTGTTGATAAGACGCATCGACCAGATAATAAATTTGTGAATCTGGCAGGCTGCCATCTAAATACAGCGTGCTCCAGTGCGCCTTGTTGAGATGCGCGCTCGGAAAAACATCTTCATGTTTCTGCCGTAGCAGATCGGCAAGACCAGGGCTGGTTTTCAATGACACCGCCTGGCGGTCATTAACATCATGCACCATCGCGTACAGCACATCCGCCACTTTAATCTGAGTTGCTTTCCAGTCGCTATGTACACTTTGTTCAGCGCCTGGTTTACTCATGCAATATTGCAGTAGCTCCGAGTTGGTCATCATTATTCCCCTTGTAATGTGGCGACAATACGGCGTGAACCGCCGTCGATGCGATGTTCCCCTAACCAAATCCCCTGCCATGTGCCAAGCTGCACCCGACCATTTTTGACGGGCAGCAACAGCGAAACACCCAGGGTTGACGACTTAATGTGTGAGGGCATATCGTCAGGCCCTTCATCGTCATGTTCCCAGGAGGCGTTATCCGGCACCGCCTGAAGAAAATAGCGCTCCATATCGCGGCGAACCGAAGGATCGCAATTTTCATTAAGCGTGATAGAAGCAGAGGTGTGCTGAAGCAGCAGATGCAGTAGCCCGACTTTGATGTCTGAAAGCGCGTCTATCTGGCTGAGGATTTCTTCCGTGATGAGGTAAAAGCCCCTCGGCCTCGCTTTTAGCGCCAGAGTCTGTTGCAACCACATAAGCTACTCCCTTAATAGAAATCAGTTCTGTTAAGTGTGTAGCCTAATGGTCGAAAGGTAAAATAAGGAAGGTGATTTATCGGCGAACAGGCTGAGATAATCGAGCGTATTTGCCTGTCGCCCTGGCTCAATATTGCCATTGTACGGCAAAGCCGACGCTGACCGGGCTGGTATGCAATTCATCAGGTTTTAACAACGGGACGCCGACAAAAAGATCATAGCCAAATTTACCTTTAACGCCTCGAACGCCTGCCGCCGCGCCCGCGATGTGCTTGCCGCTCCAGTAATCGTTTTTCGACCCGCTCACTTCGCCATAATCCACGCCAATATAAGGCTGCATCCCCCATTCCGGTAGATTCAGGTTAATGTCGTTACGCAAATACCAGCCTTTGTCGGCATAAAGGGTGTTTTCACCGTCGAACCCCCGTACGTTCCAACGGTTGCCCAGCGTGAATTTATCCGGCTGAGTCAGGCGATCGGGCGTGGTTTGCTTCATAAAGTGCGGTTCATAGCTCATCGACAGCCCGCCGATTTTAAAGGGGAAGGTGCCATCCGCGCCCAGGGTAAATATCCGCGCCAGCCTGTCTGCGCTGCCAGCCATTTCTTCAGCATCTGGCTTCTGGCCGAACCAGGGAGCAGCATGCTGATAGCCCATGTTGGCTTTAAGCTGCCCAAAGGAGAAATAAGCCAAATGTTCAAGGTTGAGTTTCCAGGCACTGGTATCACGCTTCTGGACTTCCACTTCCACATCATTCAGAAAGTAACTGGAATCGCGCTTTATCGCTTTCAGGCTGAGCGTCGTTTTTTGGCTGGCGCTGCGATAAATCACCCGGCTGAGTTGGGCGGTGATCAGTTTTTCAATGCCGCTATAAAGATAGCTAAAATCACCGCTGCGAATGGTCTGGGTGTAGCGGTATTTACTGCCATACAGCTCCATTAGCCAGTAGCCCCAGGGAATAGAATAATATGCGGAAACGTTATCGCTGCGGCGACCATCTTCATTTTTCATTCCTCCGCCATAGGCAGCATAAAACATGTCGTTCAGCGAGGAGGGGTTATCCAGATAGAATGCCAGGCCGCCCTGATAGCGCCCGGTATATTTGCTGCCTGAATCATCAGCCCAGGCGCCAAGACGCCAGGATTTAAGCTGTTTACGGTTCACTTCCACTTTCGTTTCACCGGCATTTTCACCAGGCACGAGGTTGATTTGCGCCGTGCTGCCTGGGATACGCTGTAAATTTTCAATCCCCTGCTCAAGGCCGCGTAGATCCAACAAATCGCCTTTCTTTTCGGGGAAGTTATTCAGTGCGTGTATATAACTTCCCGAACCGTCTTTGAATTCGATTTCACTTATTTTTCCGGGCAGAAACCGTAACGCCAGCGTACCGTTGCCGAGATCCTGATTAGGCACCAGAACGCGGGTGGTAATAAAACCGTGGGAGATCAAGCGGTTTTGCACCGCTTTATGCAGAGCTTTAATCCCATTGATGCCGATGCATTTCCCTTCAACCTGATGGGTCAAATCACGGAAAACCATCCAGTGTGGAAGCGCATCTCTTTCTTCCAGCGTCACGTGTTGTATGGGATAGCAGTTTTTTTCTTCCGGCAGGATAAGTTCATCGCTAACGCGTTCTGCATCTGAAGTCAGCAGCGATTTTGACTCTGGCGTAAGCTGGTTGCGCCTGGCCTCATCCTGTTGTTGCTGGCTTAACGCCTGTTGATTGACCGTGGCTTCTGCATAAGCGGGAACATTGATCCCGGTAAGCACGCATAAAATGGCGATATTGATCCTGCAGCGACGAGTTACCACATTCAATCCTTTGATTCTTATCCTGGTAGCCGCGCTCTTCAAAATGCCGCGCAGAAATGATGACAACCTCTTCGCGTAGCGCGAAGATTACAGCGATTTATAGTAAATCAATTTAAAAAGCCCCATATCGTATGGGGCTTGAATATTATCTGATTAATTTACCAAGCCGTGGCGATAATGTAGCCGCCCGGATAGAAAATAATATCCTGAACCAGGTGACCGTTATACATATCGCCCGGAGCGTAGACTACGCCATCTTCCCATACGCCGTTCCCTGCAGGCGTACCGTTCGCCTGTGTATCGGCAGTATTCGTTCCGTTATCGGTGTTGCCGTTATCGGTGTTGCCGTTATCGGTATTACCGTTGTCGGTGTTGCCGTTGTCGGTGTTGCCGTTATCGGTATTACCGTTGTCGGTGTTGCCGTTGTCGGTGTTGCCGTTATCGGTATTACCGTTGTCAGTATTGCCGTTGTCGTCCTGGTTATTACCGGTCTGAGTAATCGTACCCATATTGTTAACGTAACCCGTTGTAATAACTTTATTACCGGTAATTTCCCCTGATACGTTATTGTTAATACCTCCGTCGGCGTTCAGATGAACATCACCTTCACTGGTAATCACACCCTCGTTATTAATATAACGCGCATCTACGCTCATAATGTTGCCCGCATCCAGCGACCCTCTGTTATAGAAGTTTGCGCCGTCCATATGCAGATTAAGCGAATTGCCTGCAGAGATCTTACCGAAGTTATCAGCAGTCACAGGGGAATAATCGTAAGACATGGCGGTTACATTGACATTATTACCCGCCAGAATGCTACCTGAGTTGCTGAAATAATTATTTGCCATCACGTTAGCATCGCGATTTGCTGAAATTTCGCCATTCAGATCGTTGATCAGCCAGGATGCGTTGATATCTGATGAACCATCAGCATGAATCTGACCATTGTTGTTCAGATTATTAGCGTACATGGCGATATTATTGCGGCTATTGATCGTGCCGCTGTTGGTCAGTGAACTCATCTGCCAGTTCATTTGATTAGCGGTGATGCTACCGCTATTAACAAAATCACTGCTGCTCATTTGAACAATCAAATTCCCCGCTGCATCAATGATGCCGCTGTTCTGCGCCGGAGAACTGTAATTATACCAACCCTGGGAATCCAGATTCAGGGAAATATCCTGTCCTGCTTTGATCAGACCGGCATTCTGGAAAGAATTAGAGACAGAGATATCAGCACGTTGGCCTGCTTTCATGACGCTGTTTGCGTCAGAAGAATAGGCGTTGGTATAAATGCTTAGATCTTTGTCAGCAGACAGAGAGCCGGATGCGTTATCTAACAAGGCATTCATTCCGCTGACCATCAGGGAACCGTTACTATGAATATCACCACCGCGGTTTGAAATGTTGTAATCAGCATTGATATTCAACATATCGTCAGCGCCATTCGCGATAATAGTGCCGTCATTATTATTCAACATACTCGCGTTGATGGAGCTCCAGGACGTTTTGTTCACGTTGCCTGAAGAAATCACGCCATGATCGTTAATAAGCATGTCGGTATTAACATTAAGCGCGCCCTCGCTGGTCAGATGACCGGCTGAGTTATCAACATTCGCAATATCAATATTGATATTGCCTTTAGCGGTGATGTTACCGTTACGGTTGTTCAGGCCATCGCCTGGGTTGCCGTTATAGTAATTATTTGTCGTTGAACGATTCAACGACAAATCGCCGCCGCTGCTGATATTACCGTTAAAGTTATCCAGTGAATCAGCGGTTACATTAACGCTGCGGCTACCCTGAATGTTGCCTTTATTATTCAGCGTGTTTTTGCCATTAACATTGACATACTGGCCGGTAATTTTTCCCTGGGTGTTATCAACAGTACCATTCGCGTTTACCGAAACCATGTCGTTGGAAACGATCTGTCCGTTACGGTTTAGCACGTCGTTGGCATGCAACTCGACGTTATTAGCACCACTAATACGACCGCCATTGTTTTCCAGCACGCCGTTGGTATCAATAGACAGCGAGTCATTGGCAGTCAGATCGGCATGATCGATACGCACACCCACGCCCGCTTCAGTGCCTTTCATGTAGATTTTGTTGGCATACATGGAGCCCAGGCTGGAAACATCCAGTGCCAGCTGCGGCGCATTGCCTTCGCCTTCAATCGCCGTTACCCGGCCATTTTTATCAAAATGGTTGCTGCCGGTGGTGATATTCAGCTCGTTCGCTTTAAGCTGAGCATTCACTTTCACGGAACGCGCGATGATATCGGTGTACTGGGTAGAAGACGTATCCATCCCTTTACCCGTAATCACCACCTGGCCTCTCTTCACGTCAAAACCATTCACATTACCTTTGGCATCAAAGGTCGCGGTGCCCGTAGAGAGCGTAGCGTGATTGGTATTGATAAAGCCGCAACCATCGCAGGTAATGCCTGACGGGTTAGCGATAATCACGCGGGCAGATTGACCCGCCACTTCCACCATGCCATTTAACTGGCTCGGGTCAGAAGAGCGCACTTCGTTCAGAATAACTTTCGCGCTGCCATTCGCCATATTCGCGTTGCCGTCAATCTGGCCAGCCAGTTGCGTGTTAGTGGAAGCTCCGCTGTTGTTCAGAATAACGCCATTCTGATCCACATTGAATTGTGAATAAACGTTATGGGAAACACCTTCTGCACTGGCTTTGTTGATGTCGACAATTGTCGCGCCATTGGCATTGGTGTGAATAGATGGCTGCTGAGAAGATGAATTATCAGCAATAATCGCTGCCTGTACCGGCATAACCATACCCAGCGCCAGCATAGTGGCGAAACATGCCGGCGCCATTTTTGCGTGTAAAACCTGTTTATTATTAGAACGACGCACAATAGTAATACTCATAAACTTATCCTTGTAAAACAATGCTGTTTTTATACAACCCTTTTTATTTTTGCTTTATGCTGAAGCAGATATTGCTTGCAGAAAGCGAAAACTGCGTCTTTATATTATTGTTGGGACTTAGAGGCTAATTGGCATTGTAAAAAAATATATTGCTCATGAAGAATAAATTAAGGAAAAGCGATCACTTTTAATCATAAGTGTATAATTCAGCGATGTGATATATTTATCGATGCAATGAGATTTTAAGAATGTATTTAAAATTCTCGCTTTAATTTCTTTGATGCTGAGAGATTTTTGTTCATATAATCACAGTAAACCATATGATTTACTGTGATTATATATTTCCCGGCATTTACAAATGAAAATATTGATCTCATAACTTATCAATGAAATGCCTGAAAGAAAGCATCGCCAAACTTTGCAATGCTTTCTTATAAACCAACGGATGCCGTGTATTACATCACGGCAGCAAACGCCTGGGCTACACGATGTACATTACGGCTGTTAAGCCCGGCGACGCACATGCGGCCGCTGGCGATCAGGTAGACACCGAACTCATCACGCAACCGATCCACCTGCGCCGTACTCAATCCGGTATAGCTGAACATACCGCGTTGTTGAAGCAGGTAATCGAAGTTGCGGCCAGGTACCGCTTCTTTGAGCACATCTACCAGCGCCTGACGCATCGCCAGGATACGGATGCGCATCGCTTCCACTTCCGCCAGCCAGTTGGTTCTCAGTTCATCATCACCCAGAACCAGCGCCACCACCTGCGCACCAAAATTCGGCGGGCTGGAGTAGTTGCGACGCACAGTAGCTTTAAGCTGGCCCAGCACGCGACTGGCCGTTTCCGTATCTTCGCAGACAATCGACAGGCCCCCGACGCGCTCGCCATATAGCGAGAAGATTTTAGAAAATGAATTGCTGACCAGTGCCGGCAAACCCGCGCTGGCGATAGCGCGGATCGCGTAAGCGTCTTGCTCCATGCCTGCGCCAAAGCCCTGATAAGCGATATCCAGGAATGGGATCAGCTCACGCGCTTTCAGTACCTCAATCACTGCATCCCACTGGGCGTTATTGAGATCGGAACCAGTCGGGTTGTGGCAGCACGGATGCAGCAGCACAATGCTGCGCGCAGGCAGGGTATCGAGTTTCTCCAGCAACGCCTCAAAACGTACGCCTTTGGCGTCGTTATCAAACCAGGGGTAAGTACTTACTTCGAATCCAGCCCCTTCAAATATGGCAACGTGGTTTTCCCACGTCGGGTCACTGACCCACACGCCGGCATCAGGAAAGTAGCGTTTCAGGAAATCCGCGCCGACTTTTAGCGCCCCTGAACCGCCCAGCGTCTGAATAGTCGCCACGCGCTGTTGCTGGAGTACAGGATGATCGGCACCAAAAAGCAGCGGCACAATGGTGTGACGGTAGCTATTTAACCCTTCCATCGGCAGATACAGCGATGCGCCATGCGGCTGCGCGTTCAGGCGCTCCTCAGCCCTGGCGACGGCCTGAAGCTGCGGAATAATACCGTCTTCGTTGTAATACAGTCCGATGCTCAGGTTCACTTTATCGGCGCGAGGATCTTCTTTGAAACGCTCCATCAAAGACAGAATGGGGTCGCCCGCATAGGCGTCAACTTTTTGAAACACGCTGAGGTACTCCTGGTTTACGGTGTAGTAACGTCACACAATAAACCGGAGACCACAGGAGATCGAGAGGAAGTTTGCAATGCCGTTTCTGCGAGGAGAAACGGCCTGTGGCGTTAATCGAGGTAGCGCGTCGCCATGCGCGGCGTTAACCGGGTGATAAGTTCGTAAGCGCTCACTTTTGTCATGGCAGCGATACGTTCAACGGGCAAACCTTCCCCCCACATCACTACACCGTCACCCACCCGATCCTGCGCATCCGGGCCGAGGTCGACGCAAATCATATCCATCGCCACGCGCCCAACGATGGGCACTTCGCGGCCGTTAACCCGTACCGGCGTACCGGACGGCGCGCTGCGCGGGTAGCCATCGCCATAACCCAGCGCAATCACGCCCAGCCGGGTATCACGCTCGCTGACCCAGGTACCGCCGTAGCCCACCGGTTCGCCCGCTTTGTGCTCGCGCACGGCGATCAGGCTGGAGGTCAGCGTCATCACCGGTTTAAACCCGACGTCTTCGCCCCAGGGTTTGTTATCCAGTGGAGAGACGCCGTAAAGAATAATGCCGGGGCGCACCCACTCAAGATGGGATTGTGGCCACAGCAGGATGCCGCCCGACGCGCCAATAGAGCGCTGGCCCGGCTTCCCTTCGGTGAATTGATTAAAGATGGCGAGCTGTTTTTCGGTTGCGCCGCACTCCGGTTCATCGGCGCGGGCAAAATGGCTGACGATATTCACCGGCTGACGCACGTTTTTACAGGCGCTAAGCCGGGCATAGAACGCTTCGGCGTGTTCCGGCAGTACGCCCAGACGGTGCATGCCGGTATCCAGTTTCATCCAGACGGTGACGGGTTCATCCAGCGTTGTCTGTTCCAGCGCCGCCAGTTGCGCCTCATTATGCACTACCGTGTGGAAACCTTCGCGGGAGATAGCTGGCAGATCGTCGGCATTGAAGAAACCTTCGAGCAGCAGGACAGGCTGTTTGATGCCCCCTTCCCGCAAACGCAGCGCTTCTTCCAGGCGGGCAACGCCGAAGGCATCGGCGTCAGTTAAGGTACGCGCGGTCTCCAGTAGACCGTGACCATAGGCGTTTGCTTTCACAACCGCCACCATGCGACTGTCCGGAGCCAGTTCGCGCAGGCGTTGCAGGTTGTGTCGCAGAGCGCGGCGGTTAATCACTACGGTTGCCGCTTGCATGTCATTCCTTGCATTTGTGTGGATTTCATGGGGAATCCCCTAAATCATTCGCGTTGCAGCAAGGCGGCGAGTGCGTGAATCCCCAGGAGCTTACTTAAGTAAGTGACTGGGGTGAGCGCGCGAAGTCAACGCACCTGCGGCGAGAATGATGACGGGGATTTATTCGTCGTCGTATTGGGGGCCTGCGTAATTATCAAACCGCGACCACTGCCCGTTAAACGTCAGCCGCACCGTACCGATCGGCCCGTTACGCTGTTTACCAATAATGATTTCCGCGATCCCTTTCAGGTCGCTGTTCTCGTGATACACCTCATCACGATAGATAAACATAATTAAGTCGGCGTCCTGTTCGATGGAGCCGGATTCACGCAGGTCGGAGTTAACCGGGCGTTTATCGGCACGCTGTTCCAGCGAGCGGTTAAGCTGGGAGAGCGCCACCACCGGCACCTGCAACTCTTTCGCCAGCGCTTTCAGCGAGCGGGAGATTTCAGCAATTTCCAGAGTACGGTTATCGGAAAGCGACGGCACGCGCATCAATTGCAGGTAGTCGATCATGATCATGCTTAACCCGCCGTGCTCGCGGAAAATACGCCGCGCGCGGGAGCGCACTTCGGTGGGCGTCAGGCCGGAGGAGTCATCAATATACATATTGCGCTTCTCAAGCAGGATGCCCATGGTGCCGGAGATCCGCGCCCAGTCTTCGTCATCCAACTGGCCGGTACGGATACGCGTTTGGTCCACGCGCGACAGCGACGCCAGCATACGCATCATAATCTGCTCGCCGGGCATCTCCAGGCTGAAAATCAGCACCGGTTTATCCTGCAACATGGCGGCGTTTTCGCACAGGTTCATGGCGAAGGTGGTTTTACCCATTGAAGGACGTGCCGCCACGATAATCAGGTCGGAACGCTGCAACCCGGCGGTTTTTTTGTTCAGATCCTGGTAGCCGGTATCGACCCCGGTTACACCGTCATGAGGCTGCTGGTAGAGCGTTTCGATACGCGCCACCGTCGCTTCGAGGATCTGATCGATACTCTTTGGGCCTTCGTCTTTATTGGCGCGGTTTTCAGCAATCTGAAACACCCGCGACTCCGCCAGATCCAGCAGGTCTTCGCTACTGCGCCCCTGCGGGTCGAAACCGGCATCGGCGATTTCGTTGGCGACAGAAATCATGTCGCGGACCACTGCACGTTCGCGCACGATGTCGGCATACGCACTGATGTTCGCGGCGCTCGGCGTGTTTTTCGATAACTCCGCCAGATAGGCGAAACCACCGACGCTATCAAGCTGCCCCTGTTGCTCTAACGATTCAGACAGCGTAATCAGGTCGATGGGTTTGCCCATCTCCTGTAAACGGTGCATTTCGGTAAAGATATGGCGATGCGGGCGGGTATAGAAATCTTCCGCGACGACGCGTTCAGCCACATCGTCCCAGCGTTCGTTATCCAGCATTAAACCACCCAACACCGACTGTTCCGCTTCAATCGAATGCGGGGGGATTTTCAACCCGGCGACTTGCGGATCGCGAGGCTCAGTGGGTTTGTTGAAGGGTTTATTTCCTGCCATAGTGAATGGAGTTACCGAGTTAGATTAGGGGGACGGGCATTATATACCCTGGGGAAACAAGTTGCATCGCGCACAAACCCGCAATGCCGCGTGATTTCACGAGGTACCCGCGCCCAAACGATATGACAGCGGAGGATACATGGCAATACGCATTGAGTTTCAAAAGCATGGCGGCCCCGACGTGCTCAAAGCGGTTGAGTTCACCCCTGGCGACCCGGCGGAAAATGAAGTCCAGGTCGAGAATAAAGCCATCGGTATTAACTACATCGATACCTATATCCGCAGCGGGCTATATCCGCCACCAGCGCTGCCCAGCGGCCTGGGAACCGAAGCCGCTGGCGTGGTAAGCAAAGTCGGCAAAGGCGTTACCCATATCAAAGCGGGGGATCGCGTGGTGTATGCCCAATCGTCCCTCGGTGCCTACAGCGAAGTACACAACGTCCCTGCCGATAAAGTCGCCTTGCTGCCCGACGCCATCTCTTATGAACAGGCCGCCGCGTCATTCCTGAAAGGGCTGACGGTGTTCTATCTGCTGCGCAAAACCTATGAGATTAAACCCGACGAACCGTTCCTGTTCCACGCGGCGGCGGGCGGCGTGGGGCTTATCGCCTGCCAGTGGGCCAAAGCGCTGGGTTCAAAACTGATCGGCACCGTCGGCTCTGCGCAAAAAGCGGAACGCGCCAAACAGGCCGGTGCGTGGCAGGTTATCAACTATAAAGAAGAAAGCATCGCTGAACGGGTACGCGAAATTACCGGCGGCAAAAAAGTGCGGGTGGTTTACGACTCGGTGGGTAAAGAGACCTGGGAAGCGTCACTGGACTGTTTGCAACGCCGCGGCCTGATGGTCAGCTTCGGTAACGCCTCGGGGCCGGTGACTGGCGTCAATCTCGGCATTCTCAACCAAAAAGGCTCATTGTTTGTCACGCGTCCCTCGCTGAACGGCTACGTCACTAACCGCGCAGAACTGGAAGAAGCCAGCAACGAACTGTTCTCGCTGATCGCCAGTGGAGTAATCAAAGTGGATGTATCGCCAGAGCAACGTTTTGCGTTAAAGGATGCGCAAAAAGCCCATGAAACGCTGGAAAGCCGAGCAACCCAGGGCTCCAGTTTGTTGATACCGTAGAAAGAATTAGGGCTTCCCGCAGGAAGCCCTTTCTTTTTATAGTTCGCGCCGTATGTAGGGTACAGCTGCGATGAATTCGTTAACCCGTGCATACTGACAGATTAACCCTGCAATTCCTACGCAGCACCCTGAATAAATCCTTACCGGATCATCAGGTTGTGACCCATGCCGCAATCCTTAGTAACGCCAACGGTTGTTGCGCTGATAAAGCGGAAGCTTCGGCTGTTTTATTGTCCGTACCACCCAAACGATGGCGACCGCCAGTAATAACCAGGGTAAAACTTTAAAAATGATGGCGAATAATCCGCCGACAAACATTAATGCCGTCGCTACTGCCAGCGCTACCAGAATGCCGAGCAGCGACACGCCGGTCACCAGCAGCATCACAAAAAAACCTAACACGAACAGAATTTCCAGCATGGCTTTCTCTCCCAAAATAATACGTTCCTGAGAGTGCTATTACAAGAAACATGCCAAATTTAACTGATTGATTTTAAAAAACTACGCCCCGTCACGATGGACGAGGCGTAGCGAATTTCACTACTTTTTAGTGAAAATTTTATTGCGGATTAGCGACTTTTTGCAGCGCGCGTTCCAGCACATCCACATCCGCGCCCGCTTTATGGGCGTTTTCGCTTAAATAGCGACGCCACTGGCGCGCACCGGGTACGCCCTGAAACAGCCCGAGCATATGACGGGTGATATGGCCAAGATACGCCCCCTGGCTCAGCTCGCGCTCAATGTAGGGGTACATGGCGCGTACCACCGCCACCGGATCGGCCCGGTTGCTCTCCACGCCGAAGATTTCTTTATCGACCGCCGCCAGAATCCCTGGGTTTTGATACGCCTCGCGCCCGACCATCACCCCATCCATATGCGCCAGATGGGCCTTCGCCTGCTCAAGAGACGTGATGCCGCCATTAATCGACAGAGTCAAATGTGGAAAATCACGCTTCAGTTGATACACGCGCGGATAGTCCAGCGGCGGGATTTCGCGGTTTTCCTTCGGGCTCAGGCCGGAAAGCCAGGCTTTACGGGCATGGATGATAAACATCTCGCATTCGCCCTTGCCGGACACGGTGTTGATAAAATCACACAGGAATTCGTAGCTGTCCTGGTCGTCAATGCCGATACGGGTTTTTACAGTGACCGGAATGGACACCATGTCGCGCATCGCCTTGATGCAGTCCGCTACAAGTTGCGCATTGCCCATCAGGCAGGCACCGAACATACCGTTCTGTACGCGGTCGGACGGGCAGCCGACGTTAAGGTTGATCTCATCGTAGCCGCGCGCTTCAGCCAGTTTCGCGCACTGCGCCAGCGCTGCCGGATCGCTACCGCCAAGCTGCAATGCTACCGGATGCTCTTCTTCATTGAATGCCAGATAGTCGCCTTTACCGTGGATAATCGCCCCGGTGGTCACCATTTCGGTATACAGCAGCGTATGGCGTGACAGCAGGCGCAGGAAATAACGGCAATGTCTGTCAGTCCAGTCGAGCATCGGCGCGATAGAAAAGCGATGGGCGGCAAAAGCGGTGGGTTGAGATTCTGGCAGCATAATCAAACGATGGCGTATCAGGTTAAAAAAGGGGCGATACTATACCACACTCTGTAAAAATGGGCGGAATGTCGCCATTCCGTCCAGTGATTTTAGAAGGTGACTTTAAGTTGCGCTCCTGCCCCCCAGGTTTCTTTCTCACCGACAATACCGGTTAAATCGATATGCACTCGGTTAAACGGCGCGAAGCCCAGCCCGGCGGTAAACACGTCATTATCATTGCCTTTCATATCGGTACGATAACCGGCGCGCACCGACAGCCAGGGGAGTGGGCGCACTTCCGCACCCACACCGGCGTACTGGCTGTTATCTTCGCTTTTGAATCCTTTGGTTTCGGTGAGATCGCCATCAGCCGCCAGGGTCAACATACCGCTATGCCAGGCAATACCCGCCGTGACCAGTGGCGTAATTTCATAGCTATCGCGAAAACCGTTGACCTCTTTGGCATTAATATCGCGAGAAATCAGGTTCTGCCCGCTCAGGCCAACGGTCCAGTTTTCACTGAGATCGGCGGCTAAACCGGCGTCAACGTTGAAACCGGTATTGTCAGTACGGTAACGGCTGCTGTTCCAGTCGCTACTGTCGTAGGCATAAATCGGCACACTGTAATTATACAGCCAGGTTTTTTGCAGCTTCGGCGTCACGCCGAAAAAAACCGGTACGCTGCCCATATCGAATTGCTTTGCAAAGGCGACGCCATAGTCGGAAACAATCGCCACGCGACCAAAACCGGTAGAGTGAAGGTTATCGGTGATCTCATCACTACCGTTCAGGATGGCATCGCGCGCAACGTCAATGGCAATGGCCTCGCTTCCCTGGATCCCTCTCAGGTACGTAATATCCTCCTGATCGATCCATGAACTGACCCGGGCATGGGCATAGCCTTTCGCCACAAAAGCGACCGAGAGCATATCGCTGGGAATACTGACGGCCAGCCCGGCCCCCGCTCGCGCGGTGGCGATTTTGCCCTCCAGCGACTCGAGCTGATTCGCCAGTTCGCCTGCGGCATTCTGAAACTGTTGGACTGATTCGCCGAGGTTCAATAAGTCTTCCGGACCAAAATCGTTAATCACCTCTTTGTAGTAATCAATACGATCGCTAATATTATCGATTTCGTCCTGTAAATTGTCTTTATCGCTGATTTGCGCGCCCACGGTGGGGAAAATAACGGTGACAGTATCTTCTGGCTGCGCTTTTGCCAGTAACGCCGGGTTAATCAGTACCCCGCTGCCATAATGCGCAGACGCGACGCCGGTTCCTCCCATTGCATCGCCACGCGCTTCCGTCCAGGTATTGGCCGCCCTGGCCTCACTCGTTACCACCAAAAAAACTGCTAATGCCGTTATAGAAAGTTTTATTTTTTTCACGGGAGTCTGTCTCGTCATAGATTGCGTAACAGGTGCTGTGTCCCTCCACAGCGGAAAATATTGGCTGTAAATGTCCCTATGAAAGACAGGCGTCAGAGCCCTGAAAGCGCGCCGCCTTCAGGCGGCTCATGTTAATTATTTGTAAGTCTTTAATATTTATAGATGTGGTTTTTTTCAATCGAACTGATACGTATGGATGAGCTTGCGAAAAACGAAGCGGAAGAACGATCTTGCGCACTGTCGGCGTTTTGGACGGATCATGGTAAAATAAGCGTTTTACGTGACCCATGGGGATGCTGATGGATACGACGACGTCACAACATATGCTTGCCCTGGCAGAAGATCTTTGCCAGCAACGAAACGTACGCCTGACCCCGCAGCGCCTCGAAGTGTTGCGTTTAATGACGTTACAAAAAGGCGCGATTAGCGCTTACGATCTCCTGGATTTGCTGCGCGAATCCGAGCCGCAGGCCAAGCCGCCGACGGTCTATCGGGCGCTGGATTTCCTGCTGGAGCAAGGGTTTGTTCACAAGGTTGAATCAACCAACAGCTATGTTCTGTGCCATCTGTTCGATCAACCGACGCATACCTCAGCGATGTTTATTTGCGACCGCTGCGGCGTCGTCAAAGAGCAGAGCGCGCAGGGTGTAGAGAAGATCATGGATGCATTAGCCGCCGATATGGGCTTTACGCTGCGGCATAATGTCATTGAAGCGCACGGGCTTTGCTCAGGCTGCAAAGAGGTAGAATCGTGCCGTCACCCGGAACACTGTGGTCACGACCATTCAGTTCAGGTAAAAAAACGCGGTAAGTGAAGGCGTTAATGGTACATCCTTGTACCTGGGCAGGGTAGCCATGAGGGTGGCTAAGCAGAAAAACGACGGGGATTACCAGCGGTAATCGTTACGGGTTTCCCAGTCTTTTACTTCGTTCTCTGCCTGATCTTTCTCGTATCCATAACGTTCCTGGATTTTCCCTACGAGTTGATCGCGTTTACCTTCGATAACGGTCATATCGTCGTCAGTGAGTTTACCCCACTGCTCTTTCATTTTACCTTTGAACTGTTTCCAGTTACCGCCGACTTCGTCTTTATTCATGATGTAGTCCTCATCGTTCGGTTATAAACGCTAAATGTTTATCGTCCGTGTTTAACAGTTATTATCTGCTGGACGTGATAATGAGTTTAGTCGACCATTCCGACTCGTTTGAAACATTCAGAATCTTTAACCAAGCGCGAAAGATAAAAATCGGCATTAATGATACAAAAATTTTATATATCAAGCAGATAGCCAGAAATTAAATGAGAGTCAGCAGATGTAACTAACCATGACCCGTCTCGTTGAACCAGCTATTGCGCTGCCAGTGGCGCCGCCAGATGAGCCATAACGACAGCCCGCGCAATGCCAGAAATACCGCTACCGCCAGCCATAGCCCGTGATTACCCAGCCAGGGCAAAGCGATTAATGTCACGCCGAAACCCGCAGCCGCCACGGTCATACTGTTACGCATTTCCGCGCCACGGGTAGCGCCGATAAACATGCCGTCCAGCAGATAACACCACACGCCAACCAGCGGCAGCACCACCTGCCAGCCGAGGTAACGATCCGCTTGTTGTTGTAAAACCGGCAGCGAGGTCAGCATCGCAACAATATGCTCGCCCCACAGCGCATAAACCGTAGCGAACATCAGCGCCACCAGGCCCGCCTGGCGGCAGGCGGCATGCCAGACTTTGATCAGTTGGTTGCTGTTACCTGCGCCGTAAGCCTGCCCGGAATGGGCTTCCACCGCATAGGCGAAACCATCCAGTGCGTAGGCGGTGAACGTCAGCAGCGTCATCAGGACGGCATTCACCGCCACCACATCGCTCCCCATCCGCGCACCTAAAATTGTGACGCTGGCGAAACAGATTTGCAGCAGCAGCGAACGCAGCATGATGTCGCGATTGAGCGCCAGTAAACGCCAGATATCGCCGCGCCAGGCAGAGAGCAGCATTGCCGGATTGATGCCCCGCAGTGTCATGACATGCCAGGCCATCAGCAATCCGACGATCAGCGTGATGTATTCCGCCGCCACCGTTGCCAGCGCAGCGCCCTGCACGTTCATATCCAGCCCCACCACCAGCCACAGGTCGAGTGCGATATTCAGCACATTGCCAACAACCAGCAGGATCACTGGCGCTCGCGCGTACTGCACCCCCAATAACCAGCCTAACAGCACCAGGTTCGCCAGCGTCGCAGGCGCGCTTAGCCAGCGGATTTCCAGAAAGCGCCGCGCCTGATGTAATACTTCTTCGCTGCCGCCTACGATATGCAACGCCAGGTTAATCAGCGGGGTCTGTAACAGCATAATCGCCACCCCGGCCAGCACCGCCAGCAGTAGCGGTTGCACCAGGGCTCGCGCCATCGCCTGCGGGTTTTTTGCACCAAATGCCTGGGCGGTTAAGCCTGTAGTGCTCATTCTCAGAAACAGCAGCAGCATAAACAGAAAGCTGGTGGCGGTTGCGCCAATGGCGACACCGGCTAAATAAACCGGGCTATCGAGATGGCCGATAACGGCGGTATCCACCAGGCCGAGCAGCGGCACGGTAATATTGGAGAAGATCATGGGTAGCGCCAGGCGCCACAATGCTTTATCAGCAGACGTGAAAAATGGCATGACGCAATCCGTAGCGGTAGGGGATTCTATACCGTAACGCGGCGCGCTACGGCTTCAAATCAGGCAGCAGAGCTTACAGCCACTCGCCGTTGCGGATCACGCCGACGGCAAGCCCTTCAATAGAAAAGGCCTGCTGACGCAGGTCAACAACGATTGGGGAGAATTCGCTGTTTTCCGGCAGTAACTGCACCGTGTTGCCCTGTTTATTCAGACGCTTAACGGTCACTTCGTCATCAATGCGCGCGACCACCACCTGCCCGTTACGCACATCCTGAGTTTTATGCACCGCGAGCAAATCGCCGTCCATAATCCCGATATCTTTCATCGACATACCGCTAACGCGCAGCAGGAAATCCGCGCTGGGCTTAAACAAGCCGGGATCGACCTGGTAATGGCCTTCGATATGCTGCTGAGCTAACAGCGGTTCGCCCGCGGCAACGCGCCCAACCAGCGGCAGCCCCTCTTCCTCTTCCACCAGTAAACGCAGACCGCGCGACGCGCCAGAAACGATTTCAATTACCCCTTTACGCGCCAGGGCTTTTAAATGTTCTTCTGCAGCGTTAGGAGAACGAAAGCCCAGACGCTGTGCAATCTCCGCACGAGTGGGAGGCATGCCGGTTTGGCTGATGTGATCCCGAATGAGATCAAACACCTCTTGCTGTCTGGCCGTTAAACTTTTCATTCCGCCCCCTGGGTGCATATACAGTAATGCTGTGAGTATATACAGCTAACGGTGATTTTGAAACCACAAAATGAGCAAATATCCGCATGTTAGCGACATCTGGAAGAGTTATCGCAAATTTGACCAGAGCAATATGCCCCAGGTCATCAGCGCCAGTAAAATAGCAAACAGTACCGCCGCCGAGCCCATATCTTTGGCGCGCCCGGAAAGTTCATGAAATTCCGGGCCGATGCGATCGACCACCGCTTCGAGGGCGCTATTAAGGATCTCAACAATCATCACCAGAATGACGGAGCCAATCAGCAACACCCGGGTAATCGGATCGACATCCAGCCAGCAGGCGATAGCAATGGCGACAATCGCCGCGACGCCCTCCTGGCGAAACGCCGCTTCGTTCTTCCAGGCGGCGCAAATGCCTTTCCAGGAGTAACCTGCTGCTTTAATTATTCGTATCAACCCGGTGGTGTTATTCGCCATGAAAGGAAACCTTTTTAAAAAACGCGCATCAATAGCATTAAGCAACGAAACGTAAGCACCACAGAAATTCCCGCTTGTTTCTGATATTCTTGCGGTGCAATTGCATTATTAACCAGAGGCTTTACATCGTTTATGTCCGGCTGGCCACGAATTTACTACAAATTACTTAATTTACCATTACGCGTACTGGTAAAAAGCAAATCCATTCCGGCGGATCCGTGCGCCGAACTGGGGCTCGATACCTCGCGCCCGATTATGTACGTTCTTCCGTACAACTCGAAGGCGGACTTGCTGACGCTGCGCCAACAATGTCTGGCACACGATTTGCCCGACCCGCTGGAGCCTCTCGAAATTGACGGCACTCTGCTGCCGCGCCATGTGTTTATTCACGGCGGGCCGCGGGTATTCACCTATTACACGCCGAAAGAGGAGTCGATTAAGCTGTTCCACGACTATCTCGATCTGCATCGCAGCAATCCGCAACTTGATGTGCAGATGGTGCCGGTATCGGTGATGTTCGGGCGCGCGCCGGGCCGTGAAAAAGGCGAAGTAAACCCGCCGCTGCGGATGCTGAACGGCTTGCAGAAATTTTTTGCCGTTTCCTGGTTAGGGCGCGACAGCTTTGTACGCTTTTCGCCCTCGCTGTCACTGCGCCGCATGGCGGATGAACACGGCACCGATAAAACCATTGCCCAGAAGCTGGCGCGAGTGGCGCGTATGCACTTCGCCCGCCAGCGCCTGGCCGCCGTCGGGCCGCGTTTACCGGCGCGTCAGGACCTGTTTAATAAGCTGCTGGCCTCTAAAGCCATTGCCCGCGCGGTAGAAGACGAAGCGCGCAGCAAAAAAATCTCCCATGAAAAAGCCCAGCAAAATGCCGTGGCGTTGATGGAAGAGATTGCGGCGAACTTCTCTTACGAAACCATTCGTCTGATGGACCGCATTCTGGGCTTTACCTGGAACCGCCTCTATCAGGGCATTAATGTGCACAACGCCGAGCGGGTGCGCCAACTGGCGCATGACGGTCACGAACTGGTGTACGTTCCCTGCCACCGCAGCCATATGGACTATATGCTGCTGTCCTATGTGCTGTATCACCAGGGCCTTGTGCCGCCGCACATCGCTGCGGGTATCAACCTGAACTTCTGGCCAGCAGGCCCGATGTTCCGCCGCCTGGGCGCGTTCTTTATTCGTCGTACGTTCAAGGGCAACAAACTTTACTCCACGGTGTTCCGCGAGTATCTGGGCGAACTGTTCAGCCGCGGCTATTCGGTGGAGTATTTTGTTGAAGGGGGCCGTTCCCGTACCGGTCGCCTGCTGGACCCGAAAACCGGCACCCTGTCGATGACCATCCAGGCGATGCTGCGCGGCGGCACCCGCCCTATCACGCTGGTTCCTATCTACATCGGCTATGAACACGTGATGGAAGTGGGTACTTACGCCAAAGAGCTGCGTGGCGCGACCAAAGAGAAAGAGAACTTCGCGAAGATGGTTAGCGGGCTGAGCAAGCTGCGCAACCTGGGCCAGGGCTACGTAAACTTCGGCGAACCGATGCCGTTGATGACGTACCTGAACCAGCACGTGCCCGAATGGCGTGACTCCATCGACCCGATTGAAGCGATCCGCCCTGCCTGGCTGACGCCGACGGTGAATGCCATCGCGGCCGACCTGATGGTGCGCATCAACAACGCGGGCGCGGCTAACGCCATGAACTTATGCTGTACGGCGCTGCTGGCGTCGCGTCAACGTTCGCTTACCCGCGAGCAGTTGACCGAACAGCTCGGCTGTTACTTAAGCCTGCTGCGTAACGTGCCTTATGCGCCGGATGCAACGACACCAGCCCAATCCGCCAACGAGCTGATTGAGCACGCGCTGCAAATGAACAAGTTTGAAGTCGAAAAAGACACCATCGGCGACATTATCATTCTGCCGCGCGAGCAGGCCGTGTTGATGACCTACTACCGCAACAACATTCATCATATGCTGGTGCTGCCATCGCTGCTGGCGGCCATGATCGCCCAGCATCGTCACATTACCCGTGAAGAGTTGCTGCGCCAGGTTGAAGTGCTCTACCCGATGCTGAAAGCGGAGTTGTTCCTGCGCTGGGAGAAAAGCGAACTGGGCGCAGTGCTTGATGCGCTGGTGGATGAGTTGTTGCAGCAGCAGTTAATCGTGGAAAACGGCGAGAAATTGCAGCTTAACCCGGCCCGTTCACGCACGCTCCAGTTGCTGGCGGCCGGGGTGCGCGAAACGCTGCAGCGCTACGCCATCACCTTCTGGCTACTAAGCGCCAACCCGTCGATCAACCGCGGCACTCTGGAAAAAGAGAGCCGTACGGTGGCGCAGCGTCTGTCGGTGTTGCACGGGATTAACGCGCCGGAATTCTTCGACAAAGCGGTATTCAGCACCCTGGTGTCGACACTGCGCGACGAAGGCTTTATCAGCGATACCGGCGATGCCGAACCGGCCGAGACCATGAAGGTTTACCAGCTTCTGGCAGACCTGATTACCTCGGATATCCGGTTGACTATCGAAAGCGCGGCGGCTCAGGCGAGCGACGCATAAAGACAAAACAGGCGGGAAATCCCGCCTGTTTTATTTAGAGATGTTGGTAACTGAACACCAGCCCGATAAACAACACTAAGCCCACATAGTTGTTGTTCATAAACGCCTGGAAACAGGCTTCACGCTCGCGATGCGCAATCAGTTTTTGCTGATACGCGAACAGCGCGCCCGCAATCAGGATCGCCGCGTAAAACACCGCGCCCAGCCCGTTCAGCCAGCCCACCAGCGCCATCAGGCCCATCACCACCACCTGCAAAATACCGATAATCAGCTTGTCGTGACGACCGAACAGAATGGCCGTGGATTTGATGCCGATTTTAACGTCGTCATCACGGTCGACCATAGCGTATTGCGTATCGTAAGCCACGGCCCAGCAGATGTTAGCGATAAACAGCAGCCAACAGCTGAGCGGCACGCTTTCACTCACGGCGGCAAAGGCCATTGGGATAGACCAGCCGAACGCCGCGCCCAGCACTACCTGCGGCAGATGGGTATAGCGCTTCATAAACGGATACACCCACGCCAGCGCCAGCGCCGCTACCGACAGCAAAATGGTCATGGTGTTGAGCGTTAGCACCAGCAGGAACGACAGTAGCACCAGCCCGACAAACAAATTACGCGCTTCTTTTTCGGTTACCGCACCGCTGGGCAGCGGACGGTTGGCGGTACGTTTTACATGCCCGTCGAATTTGCGATCGGCATAATCATTCACCACGCAGCCCGCCGCGCGCATCAGCCATACGCCTGCGACAAACACCGCCAGGATCCACAGCGGCGGCAGGCCTGGGGTGGCAACCCATAACGCCCATAGCGTCGGCCAAAGCAGTAACAGCGCGCCGATAGGTTTATCTGTGCGCATCAGGCGGTGATAAGCCAGCAGCTTATTTTGCTTGAGGCTCCACTCCATTATTTCTCCTCCTGGTACAACGGCGATGCAGCCAGAAATAATTCAGTCAACAGTAACGGTTTACCGGATAAACGCAGACGGGAACGGCGCCCCCATAAATTTTCGCTGCGCCCCACCTCAATATAGTCGCGCGTCAACGTTGACTGGGTAAAAAGATAGCGGCCCAGCGGGGTTTCGCCCAACTGCTGCAATGCCAGTTCCGGCCCGCACAGCGTCGATTCCGGCACCACGGTGCGGCCAATCAGCCAGGGTTCGCCATCGCCGCACAGTACGATTTCGCGCAGCCAGTAGCGCGGCTCCTGCGGCAGACAAGCGCGTTCGTCATCGGGCAATTCCGGCCCGATAAAGCCTTCAAAGATAATATCGACATGCACTTTACGGCAAAATTGCTCGAAACGTTTGGTCATCGAGTCTTCAAGCAGCAGCCAGTCGCGCAATTCGCTATCCAGCTCGGGAAGGGTATCGAAAAAGGTCAGCGCACGCAGTGACGTGAGCGCAGGATGGGACATGTGTTGCTCTCCGGAACCAGGTCTTCCGGCATTGTAGCGCAGAAAGGCAGGAAGTTGGCGGAGGAAACGTCACCAATAACGATTTAGCGCAACAAATGTGCAACAAACGCGGCGGCAAATAAAAAAAGGTGCGCCGAAGCGCACCAACCTTACAAGCATCAACAATGCGGGGTGAATCACCCCTTGCCTTTTACACTGCTGATAAACGTTGAACGGGCGGAGGTAGAACCCAGACGCTCGGCTTCATTCAGCAGTTTCAGGGCTTTGTCGATATCCCCGCTGTTAACGGCCTGCTTAATGGCCTGATTGAAATAGTTTTCCGTGTCGTTTAATACCGGCTCGCTCTTCGCGGCAGGCGCAGGTGCCGGCGCGGCATGAGCCGTGGCAGGCGCAACCACAGGTGCCGGCGCTGGCGCGGCATAGGCGGTTGCCGGTGCGGCGGTATTACCCACGGTGACCGGGCCAGGGCCCGAGGAACCGAACAGCGGTCCCACCAGAATGCTGGAGCCCGAAGACGTTTTGACTTTCAGTTTTAGCGTACCGTCCGTGGTGTGACGGGCGATCGGGTCAGGGATATCCGGTACCGCATTGCCGGTGCCTTTGGCATAAGACTTCGCCGGATCGAGTAATTGGGTGGTTTGTTGTAGGTCTTTATCGGTAGTGAACACCAGTAAATAGAGTTTCTGTTGCCCCAGCGCCGGGGTCAGCTTGATCACACCCTCAAGGCGATCGGCGGACATCACGCCCGGTTCCTGGTAGGTAAAGAAGCTGCTGGGAAAAAATGCCGCCGGGGTTAAATTCTGATCTAAAACCAGCACGTTCGGCGCAAACACCGAGGTTTGCTTATCCACTTCGCTGGTCAGGGTGATTGTCAGTTCGCCGATATTCGCCGGTACGCTGTACGCGGCAACCGGCCCGGCAATGCCCGGCGCGTTCAGCGGTTGGCCGCCGGTCGCCAGGGTGGTGGTTTGGGTTTTAGACTGGTCGACTGGCGTCCATTGCAACTGTTGCAATGACTGAGCCGGAATAGCTGGCGCAGCAGAAACGTCCTGTGGAACCAGATTCACTGCTGCGAGGGTGGTGGCCGGGAGGCTTGCCAGTAAACCCGCAGAGAGACACAACGCGATTAAACTTTTATTCATTTTCATTGTTATAACCTCAAACGTGCGGGTAAGCGGGAGCCAGGCAATAGCGCGCTCACCCAGGACAGGCATGGTCAGACAGAGGGGCTTTCGCCCCTCTTTGTTTTATGAACTCACGTGCTGTATTACCACCAGATTTCCATCTGGGCACCGAAGGTCCACTCATCGTTATCGCCACGGCTGAAGGTGCGCGCGGAAGTATCCTGATAAGCGTAACCTGCGGTGTAGCCCGCGCCGGAATCGTTGTTGGCGTAACCGAAGGACTCATCCCATTTGGCATAGGTCGCGAACACGCGGATGGCCGGACGGGACCAGATGCTGTCGCCAGCCTGCCACTGTTGCGCCAGGGTCACTTTAATCTGGTCGTTGGTGGAATCGGTGCGCTGGGACTTCACGTTGTCATAGCCCACTTCAAGCAGGGTGCTCATGATCGGGGTCCATTTGAACATTGGACGCACGCCCACGGTCCACCAGCGGGTGCCGTTGTTGTTGTCCAGATCGATGTCCTGGTACATACCGACGTACATCAGGTCCCAACGGTCGCCCAGGGAGATGGCACCGTGGTCGATAAAGCGCAGCAGGTGGCCGTCGTTATTCAGGCTGGCACCCTGCGGGATGCCCTTACCGTTAGAGGTCATGGAATCCAGGCCGTACTGAACCACGAATTTGTTAAAGCCTTTCATCATGCTTTGGGTGTGCTCGGCAGTGAACAACCAACCGTCTTTGGATGCACCCGGCTGCAGGTAGTAGTCGTCAGGAATGTTGGTGTGACCGTAGTCAACGCCCAGCTCAAGCGTACCGCCTGGGTTGAGTTCCAGACCGGCTAAACGCACGTCAAACACGTCGTTCGGTACCACGTTGTCATAAATACGGTTACCGTCGGCATCGAAATCAGAGAATGCGGAGGAGCCGCCGGATTCTGAAGAACGAGTTGCAGCGAATGAGAGTTTACCGAAGCCGAGGTCGATATTTTCCAGACCCGCGCCCGGGCCGGAGATATCCCAGTAGTAGAAGTCGATCATGTGAACGTCATGACGCTGGTAGAAGCGCTTACCTGCCCAAATGGTGGAGCCCGGCAGCGCGTCGATCAGGTTTTTACCCTGGACGTTAGCTTCACGGAAAGCCGGGCTGGTGGATTCCCAGTCATTACGTTGTGATACGGAGTACGCCACGTTAGTGTCGAAATAGAAGCTCTTATCGCCTTCTTTCCACACTTCCTGACCCAGTTTGAGTTCTGCGTAGGTTTCGCATTCGTTGCCCAGACGATATTTACTTTGAGCGCCGGTAGCCTGGAAACACTCCTGCTCACCGCCGCTGCCAGTCCAGCCGATACCGGAACGGGCGTAGCCTTTAAAATCAACGGCGCCTGCCTGGGCAGACAAAATGCCTGCCATAACGGCGACCGCCAGTGGGACTTTGCGCAGAGTAATCATTATTCTATCTCCTGAGATCATTGCTTTTCTTTTTTACGCGTCGTCTCGTGGACTTCGCGTTGTTTTTGGAATGCTTAAACGCCGGGCTCGTGGTGCAGACGACGACAGGCCGTACCATCCTCTCGGAACAAATGGCAACGCTCTGGCGGCAAGCCGATGGCGAATGTGGCACCCTCTTCTACCAACACCACGTCAGACTGGCGGTAGACCAGGTTCTGACGAATGGCCGGAATTTGGATATGAATTTGCGTTTCGTGTCCGAGCTGCTCGACCACCTGGACCTCGCCTTCCAGCGTGACGTCGGCAATTTCACTGGGCAGCAAATGTTCCGGGCGAATGCCCAGCGACATATTGGTCCCCACCTGCACGCCTGCGCTGTCTACCGGCAGCCAGATTTGCTGGCGGTTCGGTAACTCCACCTGCACCTGGTCGATGGCGGTGGCGGTGACTTTCACCGGTAAGAAATTCATCTTCGGCGAGCCGATAAACCCCGCAACGAAGCGGTCTGCCGGGTAGTGATACAGCTCAAGCGGCTTACCCACCTGGGCGACGCGCCCGGCGTCCAGTACCACGATTTTGTCGGCGAGGGTCATGGCCTCGACCTGGTCGTGGGTGACGTAAATCATGGTGCGCTTCAGGCGCTTATGCAGACGGGAGATTTCGATACGCATCTGCACGCGCAGCGCGGCATCAAGGTTGGAGAGCGGCTCATCAAGCAGAAACACGCGTGGTTCCGCCACCAGGGTACGGCCAATCGCCACGCGCTGGCGCTGGCCGCCGGACAACGCTTTCGGACGGCGATCCAACAGGTGCGCCAGTTGCAACGTCTCCGCAACCTGGTTCACCCGCTGGTTAATGACCTCTTTCTTCGCCCCGGCCAGCTTCAGGCCGAAAGACATGTTTTCAGCCACCGACAGATGCGGATAAAGCGCATAGGACTGAAACACCATGCCCACGCCGCGCTCGGCGGGCGGCACATCGTTAACGCGTTTATCGCCAATCAATAAATCGCCGCTGGTTACTGTTTCCAGCCCGGCAATCATTCGCAGCAATGTCGATTTACCGCAGCCCGATGGTCCGACGAACACCACGAACTCACCTTCAGTGATATCAAGGTTGATATCCTTTGATACCACCACGTCGCCCCAGGCTTTCGTTACATTACGCAGCTGAACGCTTGCCATCCCTTTCTCCCTCAACAACTTTTTGCAATACCGCAGAACGTCTGTATTGCCCGACTATCCGTCATTAGCTGTGTGGATGAATCCTCCACCCCCGCGCTTTTTGATGGGGGAGGAGACGGGAGGATGAGAGAAGCAGGTCTGCCACCGCAGGCGCGGCTCGCCGGGGAAAATCGTGATCGTGGCGTCAAAAAAGCGGGGTTTTTTGTGTGCGCCAGCCCACATAACCCGCGCTTATGCAACGCAGATCACACAAGTCAGCCCAGGGGCGTAGCGTAAAGGAGGATGAGAAGCGCTTGCCAGATGCGCAGACTAAGCAGGGTAAAGCCACTACGTGTATCCACGTGCACATCACCAAAAAGGATGGGACATATGAAACTCAACACTGGCGCACGCATCCTCGCGTTGTCTGCACTGACAACGATGATGTTCTCCGCCTCTGCTCTCGCCAAGATAGAAGAAGGCAAACTGGTAATCTGGATCAACGGTGATAAAGGCTATAACGGCCTTGCCGAAGTGGGTAAGAAGTTCGAAAAAGACACTGGCATTAAAGTGACCGTTGAGCATCCGGATAAACTGGAAGAGAAATATCCGCAGGTTGCAGCCACCGGTGACGGCCCGGATATCATTTTCTGGGCGCATGACCGTTTCGGGGGTTACGCGCAGTCTGGCTTACTGGCTGAGATCACGCCGGACAAAGCCTTCCAGGACAAACTGGTTCCTTTCGCCTGGGACGCGGTGCGTTATGACGGCAAGCTGATCGCGTATCCGGTCGCGGTTGAATCCCTGTCGCTTATCTACAACAAAGATTTAGTCCCTAACCCGCCGAAAACCTGGGAAGAGATCCCGGCATTAGATAAAGAACTCAAGGCCAAAGGTAAGAGCGCCCTGATGTTCAACCTGCAAGAACCGTATTTCACCTGGCCGCTGATCGCGGCAGACGGCGGGTACGCGTTTAAATTCGCTAACGGTAAATATGATGTGAAAGATGTCGGCGTGGACAGCGCAGGCGCGAAAGCGGGCCTGACTTTCCTGGTCGATATGATCAAAAACAAACAGATGAACGCCGATACCGATTACTCCATCGCAGAAGCCGCCTTTAACAAAGGCGAAACCGCCATGACCATCAACGGTCCGTGGGCGTGGACCAACATCGATAAGAGCAAAATCAACTACGGCGTCGCACAGCTGCCGACCTTCAAAGGCAAGCCGTCGAAACCGTTCGTTGGGGTGCTGAGCGCCGGTATCAACGCCGCCAGCCCGAACAAAGAACTGGCGAAAGAGTTCCTGGAAAACTACTTGCTGACTGACGAAGGTCTGGCGGCAGTGAATAAGGATAAACCGCTGGGCGCCGTGGCGCTGAAATCCTACCAGGAGCAGTTGGCGAAAGATCCGCGCATCGCCGCCACCATGGCGAACGCTGAGACAGGCGAAATCATGCCGAACATTCCACAGATGTCCGCCTTCTGGTATGCCGTTCGTACTGCGGTCATCAACGCCGTTAGCGGCCGTCAGACTGTGGATGAAGCGATGAAAGACGCACAGGGCCGTATCGCCAAGTAAGAAGCAATCGCGGGTGGCCCTGCGCCGCCCGCGTTGATTTGCCGATTAAATACGTTGTAAAAGGAAACCCCATGGATGTAGTTAAAAAGAGACCCTGGTGGCAAAGCGATAAGCTGAAGTGGACAGCCGTCGCCCTGCTCGGCCTGATGGTGGGTTATCTTGTGGTATTGATGTATGCCCAGGGGGAATATCTGTTCGCCATCGTGACGCTGATCTTAAGCTCCGTTGGCCTGTACATCTTCGCTAACCGCCGCGCTTACGCATGGCGCTACGTCTACCCTGGCCTCGCCGGCATGGGGCTGTTTGTACTGTTCCCGCTGATCTGCACCATCGCTATCGCGTTTACCAACTACAGCAGCACCAACCAGCTCACGTTCGAGCGCGCGCAGCAGGTGTTAATGGACCGCCAGTACCAGGCGGGGAAAACCTTCAGCTTCGGCCTTTACCCGGATAACGAAAAATGGCGGCTCGCGCTCACCGATGGCGAAAGCGGCAAAAACTACGTCTCCGACGCCTTTACCTTTGGCGGCGAGCAGACCCTGAAACTGAATGAAACCGACGCGCTGCCGAGCGGTGAACGTGCCACGCTGCGCATCATTACCCAAAACCGTCAGGCGCTGACCCAGATCACCGCCGAACTGCCAGATGAAAGCCAACTGGTGATGAGTTCATTACGCCAGTTCTCGGGCACGCGCCCGCTGTACACGCTGGCGAAAGACGGCAAGCTGACCAACAACCAAAGCGGCGCGGTATACGCACCGAATGCCGATGTGGGCTTCTATCAGGCGTTGAACGCCGATGGCAGTTGGGGCAGCGAAAAACTCAGTCCTGGCTACACGGTGACTACCGGCTGGGATAACTTTATGCGCGTCTTTACCGACGAAGGCATTCAGAAACCGTTCTTTGCTATCTTTGTGTGGACGGTGGTGTTCTCGGTGTTGACGGTGGTGCTGACCGTAGCGGTCGGTATGGTGTTGGCCTGCGTAGTGCAGTGGGAAGCGCTGAAAGGCAAAGCGATTTATCGGGTACTGCTGATCCTGCCTTATGCGGTGCCGTCGTTTATCTCGATTCTGATTTTCAAAGGGTTGTTCAATCAGAGCTTCGGTGAAATCAACATGATGCTCAGTGCGGTATTCGGCATCCGCCCCGCCTGGTTTACCGACCCTACCACCGCCCGCGCCATGATTATCATCGTGAACACTTGGCTGGGTTATCCGTACATGATGATCCTGTGCATGGGTCTGCTGAAGGCGATTCCCGACGATCTCTATGAAGCGTCGGCGATGGATGGCGCGACGCCGTTCCAGAATTTCTTTAAAATCACGTTCCCGCTGCTGCTCAAGCCGCTAACGCCGTTAATGATCGCCAGCTTTGCGTTCAACTTTAATAACTTCGTGCTGATCCTGCTGCTAACCAACGGCGGACCGGACCGTCTCGGCACCACCACACCGGCAGGCTATACCGATCTGTTAGTGAGTTACACCTACCGCATCGCCTTTGAAGGCGGCGGCGGTCAGGATTTCGGCCTCGCAGCCGCTATCGCCACGCTGATCTTCCTGCTGGTGGGCGCGCTCGCGATTGTTAACCTCAAAGCCACGCGCATCAAGTTTGATTAAGGAGACGACACATGGCTATGGTTCAACCGAAATCTCAAAAGCTGCGTCTGTTTATCACGCACTTGTTACTGCTGATGTTTATCGCCGCCATTATGTTCCCGCTGTTGATGGTGGTGGCGATCTCGCTGCGCTCGGGCAACTTCGCCACCGGCAGCCTGATCCCGGAGCAAATTTCCTGGGAACACTGGAAGCTGGCGCTGGGCTTTGACGTGGTTCATGCCAACGGCAGCGTCACGCCGCCGCCGTTCCCGGTCCTGCTGTGGCTGTGGAACTCGGTGAAAATCGCCGGCATTACTGCAATCGGCATAGTGGCGCTTTCCACCACTTGCGCCTACGCTTTTGCCCGTATGCGTTTTCCCGGCAAGGCTACCCTGCTGAAAGGTATGCTGATTTTCCAGATGTTCCCGGCGGTACTGTCGCTGGTGGCGCTGTATGCGTTGTTCGATCGCCTCGGCCAGTACATTCCGTTTATCGGCCTGAATACCCACGGCGGGGTGATTTTCGCTTATCTCGGCGGCATTGCGCTGCACGTCTGGACGATCAAAGGCTATTTCGAAACCATCGACGGTTCGCTGGAAGAAGCCGCCGCGCTGGATGGCGCAACGCCGTGGCAGGCGTTCCGCTTAGTGTTGTTGCCGCTGTCGGTGCCGATTCTGGCGGTGGTGTTTATTCTGTCGTTTATCGCCGCCATTACCGAAGTGCCGGTGGCGTCGCTGCTGTTACGTGATGTAAATAGCTACACCCTGGCCGTGGGCATGCAGCAATACCTCAACCCGCAAAACTACCTGTGGGGCGACTTTGCTGCGGCTGCGGTACTTTCCGCTATCCCGATTACCCTGGTGTTCCTGCTGGCCCAGCGCTGGCTGGTCAGTGGGCTGACGGCGGGGGGCGTGAAAGGCTAAGTTTCATCGTTATATGCCACTGTTGTTATCCTCAATTGCCGTTGTGATTTTCCTTATCTGTGACTCCCTTCGGCGGCCTTCGGGCCGCCATTTTTATTCGCGTTTCAGCCGTTTTGAGTTGCACAGCCACAACGTGATCACTAACAGCAGGATCGCGCCGGAATAGATCAGCACATCCATCGGCGATTTATGATCGACGATGATCAACCGCACAATGGCGGTGATGCCGATGTAGATGAAATAGCGCAGCGGGAAGTGGTAGCCAGACTGAAAATACTTCACGATCAGGGCGATGAATTCGAAATAGAGGAAGTAAACCACCAGCCCTTCCACCAGCTCGTATTTGCTGGCCTGAATGGGCGAGAAGAGCACATCGGCCAGATGCAGGGTCTCTTTTCCGAGAAAGATAACCAGGATCAGGCCCAGGCTGAGTAAGCCAAGATTCAGCACCGTTTGCAGGATGGAAGAGACCCATTCCCCGCGCGCGCGTGACGAAGCGGATAGCGTGGACATAACAGCGTCCTCATCTCAGGAGTGAGGAATCGTTATACGTCAGAAATGTGATCCAGATCTAGTTTTATTTGCTTATGTTTTAACCAGCAGCCAGCGCGCCTGCGTATGAAACCCAGGGCGCGCGGCGGCAATAATCAGCGGAAGTTGACGCTGCGATCGCTGGTCATGCTGTAGAGATCGAACTTACGGCCCAGCATCTGCCCGCCGTCGCGGGTGAGCGGTGTCCAGCCGATAGCTGCGCGGCTGCGCGTCGGGCCAGACGAGAACAGATCGAGCGGCACGGACACGTACACGCCTTTGGTGAAGTCCCCTTCCCCGTATTCATCCGGTGAAACGTTAGTGAGGGTAGCATAGCCGCCCACCACCACGCCGCTGTCGAAGCGTTTGGACACTTCCAGCGTACCGCCCTTATCCCCGGCCAGATACTGCCCGACGCTGGCTTTGATTAACACGTCCTGGGCAAACGGCGGCGTCCAGTACGCAGACAGGTGACCGGTTTTCACGCTGTAGTCGGTGAATTTCATCATGTCCTGCGCGCTGCGCCAGTCACGCTGTTTGACGTAGTTGGCGTCCAGGCCGAAGGCCCAGTTGCTGTCCACCGGGCGATACAGCACTTCCGCCCCTGCGCCGCCGTACATGGTTTCCAGATAGCCGCCGTAAACCTGGCCGTAAAAACCGTTGCCGAAATACTGGAAATAGTTGGCTTGCAGGTTGTTCACGTAGACATCGTTTTCTACGTACTCGCGCACGTGGGTACGCACGCGCGGCAGGGACGAATCCTTCGGTGGATTGGTGTAGTTAAATTTGTCGTAGTTGTTGGCGATGTTGGCGAACAGGCTACCGGTGGTCAGCAGATGGTCGGTGACCCACCAGTCGGCGGTGCCCATCACGCCCACCTGGTACATATAAAAACTCTCTGGCCCGCCGATGGACTGATTCAACACCGGGTCGAGGTGGAAACTAAAGCGCGATGGCTCGATATACCAGCCCTGCTCCGGGTTCTCCAACGTTACCGGTTCAATACGTTTTTGCGCCAGCGCGGTTTCCTGGCCTAACGGCTCGCCTTCAAGGTGACGTTGCAGGCTGGCGACGTCGGTTTCAGTGGTGACCTGCGGCATTTTGGCGCGCGTCTCGGTGACGCGGATGGTACGGATGCCGTCGGGCAGATCGTTCATCACGATCCGGTTGGCGCGCGCAATGCCCTCCTGCGAGTCGCGGTATTTCACCTGCTCGCCAGTGACGTACAGCGTATCGCCCTGGGTCTGGATCTGCGGGTCGTTCAACCCGGCGTTGTATTTCAACAGGGTCAACTGGTTGGCCGCCACGCTGTGCTGGATAATCGCTTCCTGCGGCTCCGGCTGGTATTCCGGGCGGCGGTTATCGTTATAGCGTGGTCGCAGGTCGTTGAAATTGGTACGCAGCGTGACGCCGAACATAAAGGTGTTGCCGCGCTCATAGCTCAGGTTAACGTCGGCCCAATCGGTGGCGCGATAAATAGCGCCGACGTTAAACTTGCTCTTCTGTTCAAGCTTACCGGCGAAGTCCTGGGTGTAGTTATTGCCTTCATATTCCAGCTTCAGGCGCAGCGGCTGCCACGGCGTTTGATACTCCACCCCGCCAAACAGCGACGCCGGGCCGTGGAACATCTGGCCTGCATCTACCGAACCGGCTTTGTTATAGCTGTTGTCGCGCACGCAGTATTTATCGCTGTACGAACAGAACGGGTTTTTGACGTTGCCGCTGGTGCCCAGATAGCCCCAGCCTAATCCCAGCGAGAAATCAAACGGCCCCCAGGCTTTATTCGCCACGATGTATTCAGCATCGAACAGCCCGGTCCCGCCGATATCCCGCGCGCCGACGGCAACCTGCGGCATCCAGTAACTCTCTTCCCACAGCCGCAGTTTGAGATCGAAAGCTTTATCTTTGTATGTCTGATCGCCGGAGAACGCCTCGACGCCGCTGTAGCGCCGGGTGCGGGCATCGGTATAGCGCAACGTGGTTTCCAGCCACGGGAACAGTTGCACCGAGGCGGAGTAATAGCGGTACTGATCGTTATCGCGATAGTTGAGGCTCAGTTCGCCTTCGCGCGCCATCCGCGCCGTGGGCGTTTGCATCAGGCCCACGCCGCCGAAATCCGATTGCGACGGGCCAACCGGCGCAGGCCAGGTTTCTGCCTGGCACGTCGACGCCACGGCCAGCGCCACGAGGCTATACAGGTAGCGTTTTTTTATCATTGCGGTATCCGATGCGTCAGGGAATCAACAAGTTGCGCGTTGAGGTTGTCATACGCCGATGAAAACAGCCGCTCCGAAAAGCCGACTAAAATAGCGCTGCCCGGCGCAGGCTCGACGTGGCGTTGGTTCCAGTACGCCACCGGCGCTTTTTGCACCCGTCCGTTCGGGTAAATCACCCAAACCACACTGCGCTCCGCACCGCTGAGCAACGCGGTTTCGTCGAGGTACTCCGCCACGCTTTTGCCCGGCGTGAACGGTTTTTTCCCCGCGCCGCTGACCAGGCCGTACAGCGTGATATGGTCGGGCATCTTCCCGGCCCACAGGGTGTATTCTCCTGCCAGCGGCTTATTGGCAGCGGTCTTTACTCTCAGAGTGTCGGGATCGAGATCGACAAACTGGCGATCGGTAACCTTGATTGCCGCCATTTGCTGTTGAACCTGGCGGATAGCCGCAGCGTCTTCGCCCGATTCCTGGGCGGCAAGAGAGGCCAGGCGAGACAGTAACTGCTGATGGCGTGCCTGTTGATCACGGGTTTTCCCGGTGACGCCAATCACGGCACCGGGCCACCAGCTGTGCGCCAGCGCGGGTTGGGTGACCACATCCGATAAGCGTTGGGCATCCTCAATTTTCAACGTCTCGCCGCTGTCGGTGCGATGTACTGTCACCGTACCCGCCGCGTGGAGACTCTGGCTTAACAGGCTCAGAATGAGGGCGGTGAAAGGAAGCATTCTCATGATTTCGCCGCCTTGATGAGTTGCGTAGTAACCGGGTAATAGTCGGCTCCGAGCCACTGTTCAGAGCGGCGGATCTGCCCGTCGCTGTCGATCCAGTAGCGGTTGCGCCAGCTTGTGCGATCGGTCGTCACCGTCTCTTCCAGTACCCGAACGGGGGTGATATCGCTGCCGGTTTTCAGGCTGTCGCTGCCCTGCCAGCGAAACTGCGAGCGCGCGGTGGCGTAACGCGCCTGCTGATGCTCGGTCCAGCCCATCACCCGCGTCCAGCCTGCGCCGTCGCGGATTTGCCCCGGTGCCTTCAACGGGTCGGCGTCCAGATTGCTCACCTGGAGCAGGTTGTCACTCAATCCGGTGGTTTTAACCAGCCGTCCGTGTTGGGTAATCAACATGGCCTGATCCTGCGTCACCCATTTCTGCTGCCCGTCTTCCGAGAAGGCGAGCACCACAAACAGCTGCGGGCCGTTGTTAAGCGTCATGTACTGGCTGGCATAAGGCATATTGTGGATTTCGTCATCGGTGAGCGTGACGCCGTCTTGCCCCGTCACGCTGTGCCAGAGTGACTTACCCATGCCGGTGAGATTGGCAGAACACGCCTGCAGCAGCAGGCAAACTGTAATGATCGCGACTCGCTTCACGCGTTTCCCCAGGGTCAAAATAACCACACCGCAGTGTGGTTATGGTTAAAACACCCGTTACGTTACTGGGTGGTACTGGTTGTGGTGGTTGTCGTGGTTCCGGTGTTTGAACCGTCGCCTCCGCCCGTTGCGGCAAGCGCCACACCGACTACCGAACCAACCGTACTGGCGCTGGTCGCAGTAGAGGTGCCTGCTGAGACCGATGTCGCGGCACTACCCGCCGCTTCACCCACTTCCACCGAAGCGGCGAAAGCAGACGATGCGGCAAGCAGAGACACGGCAAATACGCCGTAGGTTATTTTCTTCATACCAGGTTCCTTTCATTGAATGAATGGAGATATACCTGAATTATCCAGGCGCTACCGAGTATACATAACCTGACACGGGGATTTGACGTGATGGGGAAATAGCCGGACGGCTTTCGGACAATTAAACAACGCGGGAGAAAAGCACCGGGAAAATTAATAAATAAACTTTAAAAGCAAGTAGTTAAAAATAACAAGTCAAAACAAAGCCTCCGGTTAATCCTAAATTACCTTCTTCCTTCATACGTGGCTGAATTTATTTTCAGATAAACCTCAGCGGCTATTGTTTAAATAAACCTGCGGCAACGGGATAAATCCGATAAAAAAAACCGGCATTACGCCGGATTTTTTAACGTTATCGCTAATTATCCGCGCCAGGATTTATAGCGGTTAATTAAGCCATTGGTAGAACTGTCGTGGCTGCTAATATCGCTGTTATCGTTCAGCTCCGGCAGAATACGGTTGGCCAGCTGTTTACCCAATTCCACACCCCACTGATCAAAGGTGAAGATGTTCAGGATTGCGCCCTGGGTGAAGATTTTATGCTCATACAGCGCAATCAGCGCGCCCAGGCTGAACGGCGTGATTTCACGCAGCAGAATGGAGTTGGTCGGGCGGTTGCCTTCGAACACTTTGAACGGTACTACGTGATCGAGGGTTTTCGGATCTTTACCCTGATCGGCGAACTCCTGTTCAACCACATCGCGGGATTTTCCGAACGCCAGCGCTTCGGTCTGCGCGAAGAAGTTAGACAGCAGCTTCGGATGGTGATCGGACAGTGGGTTGTGGGTGATCGCCGGGGCGATAAAGTCGCACGGCACCAGCTTGGTGCCCTGGTGGATCAACTGATAAAACGCGTGCTGGCCGTTGGTGCCCGGTTCGCCCCAGATGATTGGGCCGGTCTGGTAATCCACGGCATTACCGTTACGGTCAACGAACTTCCCGTTGGATTCCATGTTGCCCTGCTGGAAGTAAGCCGCGAAACGGTGCATGTATTGATCGTACGGCAGGATCGCTTCGGTTTCCGCGCCAAAGAAGTTGTTGTACCAGATGCCAATCAGCGCCAGCAGTACCGGCAGGTTTTTGTCCAGTTCGGTGGTGGAGAAGTGCTGGTCCATGGCGTGCGCGCCGGACAGCAGTTCAACGAAGTTGTCGTAACCCACGGACAGGATGATCGACAAACCAATCGCCGACCACAGGGAGTAACGGCCACCGACCCAGTCCCAGAATTCAAACATGTTGGCGGTATCAATACCGAATTCGCCGACTGCTTTACCGTTGGTAGACAAGGCAGCGAAGTGTTTTGCTACGTATTTTTCATCGCCAGCCGCTTTCAGGAACCAGTCGCGCGCGCTGTGGGCGTTGGTCATGGTTTCCTGCGTGGTGAAGGTTTTGGACGCCACCAGGAACAGGGTGGTTTCCGGGTTCACTTTCTTCAGCACTTCAGCGATGTGCGTTCCGTCAACGTTAGAGACGAAATGCATATTGAGATGATTTTTATACGGGCGCAGCGCTTCGGTCACCATAAACGGACCGAGGTCAGAGCCGCCGATACCGATGTTCACCACGTCGGTAATGGCTTTGCCGGTGTAGCCTTTCCAGTTACCGGAGATAATCGCTTCGGAGAAAGACTTCATCTTCTCCAGCACCGCGTTGACTTCCGGCATGACGTCTTTGCCATCCACCAGAATCGGGGTGTTGCTGCGGTTACGCAGCGCCACATGCAGCACCGCACGGTCTTCGGTACGGTTGATTTTCTCGCCGGAGAACATCGATTTAATCGCGCCCTGCAAATCGGTCTCTTTCGCCAGCGCTAACAGTTTATCCAGCGTCTCCTGCGTGATGCGGTTTTTGGAGTAGTCCACCAGCATCTGATCGTTGAAGGTTGCGGAAAACTTAGCGAAACGGTCAGCATCGTCGGCGAACAGCGACGCGATGGTGACATCTTTCATTTCAGCGTAATGGTTTTGTAGTGCCTGCCAGGCAGAAGTCTGCGTTGGATTGATGTTTTTCATAGCAATACTCATGTGGATTTGAAAAATGTGACTGCCGTCGATTGTAGCGCTACTCCGGGCAATTGCGATGACTTTTGTGCCCTGCCCGTACCACTCGACGAATACGCCGCCGCCAGATTGCTGAATCGAGCGTCCCGGCAAAGTATAGCGGTTATAAGTTATTTTCCTGGACTATCCTGGAACATGAAAAATCCACATAACCCCAGCGTTGACAAGGGCCCGGTGGAAACTTTATTTATAAAAGCGAGCGTTAAAAAAAATGATTAATTAGCATTCCCAAAGCAAACGACCCAACGCAACTACAACGTGAAAGGCGAAGGGAATCACACGAGGTAGTTATGTCGCACACAACATCCCCTATCGTCGTCGCGAAATTCGGCGGCACCAGCGTCGCCAGCTTCGACGCCATGAACCGCAGCGCCGACGTGGTGCTTTCCGATACCAACGTACGCCTTGTGGTGCTATCCGCCTCTGCGGGCGTGACCAATCTGCTGGTTGCGCTGGCCGAAGGCCTTGAAGCCACGGAACGCTTTGTGAAGCTGGACGCCATCCGCAAAATCCAGCATGACATTTTAGGTCATCTGGCGAATCCGCAGGTGATCCGCGAAGAGATCGACCGCCTGCTGGAAAACATTACTACCCTGGCGGAAGCCGCATCGCTGGCGACCTCGAATGCCCTGACCGACGAACTGGTCAGCCACGGCGAGCTGATGTCTACATTGCTGTTTGTTGAGATCCTGCGCGAGCGCGGCGTGGTCGCCCAATGGTTTGACGTGCGTAAAGTGATGCGCACCAGCGACCGCTTTGGCCGCGCTGAACCGGACGTCAGCGCCCTTGCTGAACTGAGCAACCTGCAACTGGCTCCGCGCCTGGCGGAAGGGCTGGTGATCACCCAGGGTTTTATCGGCAGCGAGTCCAAAGGCCGCACCACCACGCTGGGCCGTGGCGGCAGCGACTACACCGCCGCGCTGCTGGGCGAAGCGTTAAAAGCCAGCCGCGTGGATATCTGGACCGACGTACCGGGCATCTACACCACTGACCCGCGCGTGGTACCGTCGGCAAAACGCATTGATGAAATCGCTTTTGAAGAAGCCGCCGAAATGGCGACCTTTGGTGCGAAAGTGCTGCACCCGGCGACCCTGCTGCCTGCGGTGCGCAGCGATATTCCCGTGTTCGTCGGTTCCAGCAAAGACCCGAAAGCGGGCGGCACGCTGGTGTGCAATCAAACCCATAATCCTCCGCTGTTCCGTGCGCTGGCGCTGCGCCGCAAGCAAACGCTGCTGACGCTGCACAGCCTGAATATGCTGCACTCGCGCGGCTTCCTTGCCGAAGTGTTCAGCATCCTGGCGCGCCATAATATCTCGGTCGACCTGATCACCACCTCTGAAGTAAGCGTGGCGTTGACCCTCGATACCACGGGCTCTACGTCAACCGGCGATACCCTGCTGACCCAGGCGCTGTTGACCGAGCTTTCTTCCCTGTGCCGCGTGGAAGTCGAGCAGGACCTGGCGCTGGTGGCGCTGATTGGCAACAACCTGTCGAAAGCCTGCGGCGTGGGCAAAGAGGTCTTCGGCGTACTGGAGCCGTTCAACATCCGTATGATTTGCTACGGCGCATCCAGCTATAACCTGTGCTTCCTTGTGCCGGGCAGCGACGCGGAACAAGTGGTTCAGAAACTGCATCACAACTTATTCGAGTGAGTCAGGATTTCCCTTCTGGGGCGTTGCGGCCTCAGAAGGGGTAGATGACCATAATTCAATTGAATAAAACTTCCCCACACGATACACAATACTTATGGCTCTCGTTCGGGCCTTTTCCCCTACAGCGATAACGCACCGCCGCGATCACAGCGGCAGGGGAACACACCAACACACTTAAAGGAAAACAACATGCTGGCATTACTGACGCGGCTGTTCCCGCTCTGGGCACTGCTGCTCTCGGTTATCGCGTATTACACGCCGTCCACCTTCACGCCAATCGGTCCCTGGGTCGCCACCTTGCTGATGCTGATTATGTTCGGCATGGGCGTGCACCTGAAGCTCGATGATTTTAAACGGGTGCTGTCGCGCCCCGCGCCGGTGGCCGCCGGGATTTTCCTGCATTATCTGGTGATGCCGCTCGCGGCGTGGCTGCTGGCAATGCTGTTTAAGATGCCGCCCGATCTTTCCGCCGGGATGGTGCTGGTAGGCAGCGTGGCCAGCGGCACCGCGTCAAACGTGATGATTTATCTGGCGAAAGGCGATGTGGCGCTATCCGTGACCATCTCTTCCGTCTCCACCCTGGTGGGTGTGGTGGCGACGCCGCTGCTGACCCGTCTGTATGTGGATGCGCATATTCAGGTCGACGTAATGGGTATGCTGTTGAGCATTTTACAAATTGTGGTGATCCCAATCGGCATGGGCCTGATTGTCCACCATCTGTTTCCCCGGCTGGTAAAAGCCGTGGAGCCTTACCTGCCCGCATTTTCGATGGTGTGTATTCTGGCGATTATCAGCGCCGTGGTGGCGGGTTCCGCCGCGCATATCGCCTCGGTAGGCCTGGTGGTGATTGTGGCGGTGATCCTGCATAACACTATCGGTTTGCTGGGTGGTTACTGGGGCGGACGGCTGTTTGGCTTCGACGAATCCACCTGCCGCACCCTGGCGATTGAAGTGGGGATGCAGAACTCCGGCCTTGCCGCCGCGCTGGGTAAAATCTACTTCTCCCCGCTTGCGGCGCTGCCTGGCGCGCTGTTCTCGGTATGGCACAACCTGTCGGGTTCGCTGCTTGCAGGCTACTGGTCAGGCAAACCGGTCGATGGCTCACCCGCTAAGCGCCTGAAAAAGCGCAAAGCCTAGAAAACTCAGCCCGCTCGCCGGGCTGTTTTTTTATCGGTAATGCGATTGTGGTAAACACGCCAGGGCAGTAGTCTACAGACAGCCCCCGACTTGAGAGGTTTACCATGGCAACGCCCCGACTGACCCAAAAAGAGATGACCGAAAGCGAGCAGCGCGAACTCAAAACCCTGCTCGACCGCGCCAGAATCGCCCACGGCAGACCGCTGACCAACTCAGAAGCCAACCACGTCAAAAAGGAGTACATCGACAAACTGATGGCCGAACGCGAAAAAGCGGCTAAACAGGCACGCGCCGTTAAGAAAAAGCAGGCGCTAAAACCCGATACCACCAGCACCTTTTCCTGGAGCGCCAGCACCCATACCCGCGGTAAACGCTAAACTAGCGGCCTTTCTTCTTGCGACCGGGCTGCGTAAAGCGCTTGCGCTGCCCAAGCTCTGCCGGGGTTTTTGCGCCGCTTTTATTGGCGGGTTTTGCAGCCGGGCTTTTAACAGGCGCGGATTTCGGTTTTGCTTTCTTCGCGGGTTTGGCTTCAGAGGAAGAGTTTTCAATCAGCTTAAACAGCTCGATTAACTCGTCATCGGTTAAATCACGCCATTCCCCCAGCGGTAGCCCTTTCAGGCTCACGTTCATGATGCGTACGCGCTCAAGCTTCGTGACTTCAAACCCAAAGTGCTCGCACATCCGGCGGATTTGGCGGTTGAGTCCCTGAATCAGGGTGATGCGAAACACAAACGGCGCTTCGCGCTTCACTTTGCACTTTTTGGTTACTGTGCCCAGCATCGGTACGCCCGCGCCCATACCGCGAATAAACTCATCGGTCACCGGTTTATTCACCGTCACCAGATACTCTTTTTCGTGGTCGTTGCCGGCGCGCAGGATCTTATTCACCAGGTCGCCATGGTTAGTCAGGAAAATCAGCCCCTGGGAATCTTTATCCAGGCGGCCAATCGGAAAAATACGGGTGCTGTGGTTAACGAAATCGACGATATTGTCTTTCTCGCCGTCCTCGGTAGTGCTGACCACGCCGACCGGTTTGTTGAGCGCGATAAACACCAAATCTTCTTCATTACGGGGTTCGATCAGCTGGCCGTTCACTTTCACCACGTCTCCGGCAACCACCTGATCGCCAATCCCGGCGCGCTTACCGTTGATAAAAACGTTCCCTTGTTCGATATAGCGATCGGCTTCACGACGGGAGCAAATACCGCTCTCGCTGATGTATTTATTAAGACGTGTTGATGAGTTTGGCAGCATGGTTCCTCCGTAAAAAGCGGACTATACCTTACCTGACGCTGGTTTCGTACAGCGAGAATCACATCTCAGGATTCGTTGTTTTCACCCGGCGAGGCTGGCTTAATAGCCGTTTAGCAGAAATTCGACGGCATCACGAAGTACAGGTCGATAAAGGCTAAGATCGGCAACCGCTTCACCCAGCTCTTTCGCCGGTAGCCCCGCCATCATGTGCGTCATCGCAATATATTGTTGACCCGCGATCGTAACGACCGGGCAAATCTTAGCAGGCGGCGAAGATCCGTTGAACCGGGCAAGTTCTATAGCAGGTATAACCAGCACATGCTTCAGCACATTGGCTACGGGGTGCTGCATAGCAATGAGGAAGGGATAAACCGCTTTCCCTGTTCCCTGGTTTTCATAAGCGACGTATTGCTGCATCAGAATGTCCGTTGAAAGTCACTGAATGAACCGTTTTCTTCCACCATCTGATTAAGCGCGGCGATGGCGTTTTGATTCTCTTTTAACCATTCGCTACGTTGATTTTCTCGGAACGTCTCGACCAACGCCTCCGTCAGCAAGGCGGAAAGATTAATGTTTTGCTTTCTGGCTTCTTCAAGCAGTTCGGGTGCCAATGAAACGTTCACTGATTTTTTCGTGGTCACAGAGGTGCGCATGATTACCCCCATTGGAATGCGCATGAAGAGCCTCATTGTATGAGAATAACCGGTCATGTTCTAGCCTCGTCGTTGTGTTTCGCCAGACGGTAACGTGGATAGACGGGTATTTCATCCAGAGGATTTTATTCTTACGCGCTGTATTCCAAAGTATTTAAACAACCACCCCGTATTACGCGGGGTAGTTGAATCTGTCTCGCAAACGCTACTCGTCGCGTTCGTCGTCGTCATCTGGCTGTTCCAGTACGCTATAAGCCACCGAGCAAAACAGCGAGTTCAGACGCTTCATATCCCCCAGCAGACCGAGGTGCAACGAACTGGTTTCGATGCTTTGCACGTTCTGCTGATGCAGACGATTAACGTGCGCATGGGCGTAGCGACGGTTCATGATCCGGAAGCGGTGTTTGTTGCGGCGTAGACGCCGAGCGCTGGCGACGTCGCCCGAGAAAAATACCGACAGCGCCAGTTTCAGATTGTTACTCAGTTGCCCCAGCAGGTGGTCCAGTTCCTCCAGGCCCGCAGGGGAAAAGGCCCGTCGTGCCGCCAGGGATTTATCCGCCACTTCACTGCCCATACGCTCAAGGATCTCGGCGGCTTGCTGGAGGTTAAGCGACATTTCAATGATTTCCGCCCAGCGCTTCGACTCTTCCTCAGCCAGATCCTCTTTCGGCATCTGCGCCAGATAAAGCTTGATGGCGATATGCAGCACTTCTACATCGTCCGCCAGTTTGCGCAGCTCTTTTTCCTGACGCGGCTCGCCGTGCATCACCTTGCTCCACAGCTCCAGCATCTGCTCAAGGGCATCGCCCATACGCAGCGTTTCGCGCGCGGCATTGGCCAGGCCCAGCGCCGGGGTATCCAGCGCGGTGCGATCAAGGTGTTTCGGCTTCAGGCGCATATCCAGTTCCGGCGCGTCGGCGATAACCCGTCGGCAGAAGCGCGCCATCGGCCCGGTAAAGGGCACCATCACAATGCAGCGAATCAGGTTGTAGAAGACGTGGAAATAGATCACCAGTTCCGAATCGGGCAGCGGCAGTTTTTGCATCGCGTCCGCCAGTACGTGGACGAACGGCAGCACCAGCAGACTGCCTACCAACTTGAACAGCAGGCTCCCCAGCGCCACGCGGCGAGCATTGGGCGTCGCGGTGCCGTTGTTGAGCATCGCCAGGATGCCGGAGCCGAGGTTGGCACCGATGACCAGGCACAGCGCCACATCGAAGGAGATCACACCAGTAGCGGCGAACGTCGCGGTGAGCAGGACGGCAGCAAGGCTGGAGTAACTCACTACCGCAAACATCGCGCCAATCAGGGCATCCAGCAGGATGTCGCCGGTCAGCGAGGCGAAGATAACTTTAACGCCGGACGCTTCGGTAATCGGCGTCATGGCCTGGACGATCAGTTCCAGCGCCAGCAGAATCAGGCCAAGCCCGATAGAGACCCGCCCCAGTTGCCCGACGCGGCTCTGTTTGCGGCTTAAGAAGAACACCACCCCGAGAAAAATCAGCAGCGGCGAAACCCATGACAGGTCGAAGGTCAGGACACGCGCCATGATGGCGGTCCCCACATCGGCCCCCAGCACAATCACCAGCGCGGGCGCTAATGCCACCAGATCCTGGGCGACGAACGAGGTCACCAGCATGGTGGTGGCATTACTGCTCTGAACCAGCGCGGTTACGCCAATGCCCGCACAGAAGGCGAGCGGTTTTTTCTCGACACTCCGGCTGAGTACGCTACGAAGCCGCGCACCGTACACGCGCATTACGCCGGTGCGCACGATATGCGTGCCCCACACCAGCAGCGCCACTGCCGAAAGCAGGTGCAAAAGAGTTAACACAGTTTCTCCTTCTCGTTATGGTTCCCTGGGGCCAACCCATTTGCCTGCCGTACTGCCTGCGAATGGGCATCACAAAAGGGCTAACCCCTAACTCAGTATAAGGGGATAAACGTAAGAAAGAGACAAGGCGCCGTGATGGCGCCCTGTATGTTGTAAATAAAAATGACATTTTGATGACAGCGAGAGATTTTATTTCAACCAGCCGAGTGGCTGGCCGTCGGCGGCGCAGCCAGTTTGAACACGGACAGCGCGCAGTGACAGGAGCGTACACGCAGTACGTGACTGTCACGAGCACTGCCCAGGTTCAAAATGGCAAGTAAGCCAGGCCAGCCATGTCAGTCGGCGTCGTAGCCGAGGTTCGGCGCCAACCACCGTTCTACCTCACTCACGCTCATCCCTTTACGCTGCGCATAATCCTCAATCTGATCCTTTTGCAACTGGGCCACCGCGAAGTACTTACTGTCAGGATGACTGAAGTACCAGCCGGAAACCGACGCCCCTGGCCACATGGCGTATGATTCGGTGAGCTTCATGCCGATGCGGGTTTCCACATCCAGTAACTGCCAGATGGTGGCCTTTTCGGTATGCTCCGGGCAGGCCGGATAGCCTGGCGCAGGACGGATGCCCTGGTAGTTCTCGCGGATCAGCTCCTCGTTGCTGAGGTTTTCATTAGCGGCGTAGCCCCAGTAGACTTTACGCACCCGCTCGTGCAGATATTCAGCAAACGCTTCAGCCAGACGGTCGGCCACCGCTTTGACCATGATTTTGTTGTAATCATCGTGCTGCGCTTCGAACGCCTCGGCGAGCGCGTCTTCCTCCAGCCCCCCGGTCACCGCAAAGGCACCCAGGTAATCCGCTTTGCCGCTCAGTTTGGGGGCGACGAAATCCGCCAGGCAGTAGTTGGCGAAGCCGACTTTTTCAGTTTGCTGGCGCAGATGGCGGCTGACCGCCAGCACATGCGTGCGCGTTTCGTCACGATACACCTCAACATCGTCGCCCACGCGGTTAGCCGGGAACAGCCCCACCACGCCGCGCGGATTCAGCGTTTTTTCGGCGCTGAGCTGGTCGAGTAAATCGTTAGCGTCTTTAAACAGGCGCTTGGCCTCTTCGCCGACGACGTCATCTTCCATAATGCGCGGGTATTTACCGGCCAGCGACCAGGTCATAAAGAACGGGGTCCAGTCGATATAGTTACGCAGAGTTTCGATGCTCGCCGTGACTTCCTGCACGCCCAGTCGATGGGCCACCGGCGGGGTGTAGCTCTCCCAGTCGAATGCCAGATCATTATCGCGCGCCACCTGCAAGCTAACCGGCGGCGTGCGGGGTTTTTTACGGCCATGCTGAATTCGCACGGTGTCGTACTCTTTACGCGTCCGCGCCACAAAATCATCGCGCAGCGTATCGGACAGCAGCGACGATACCACGCCCACGGTACGGGAGGCGTTCTGCACGTAAACCGTCGGGCCGCTGTAGTTCTGTTCAATCTTCACCGCGGTATGCGCTTTAGACGTGGTCGCGCCGCCGATCAGCAGCGGCAGCGTAAAGCCCTGGCGCTCCATCTCTTTAGCAACGTTGACCATTTCATCCAGCGACGGGGTAATAAGCCCGGAGAGGCCGATAATATCGGCATTCACTTCGCGCGCGGTTTTGAGGATTTTTTCCGTCGGCACCATCACGCCAAGATCGATGATTTCGTAGTTATTACACTGCAATACCACCCCGACGATGTTTTTACCGATGTCGTGAACGTCGCCTTTCACCGTCGCCAGTACGATTTTTCCATTGCTTCTGCCCTGCTCTTTGCTGGCGTTGATAAAGGGCTCGAGGTAGGCCACCGCCTGCTTCATTACGCGCGCGGATTTTACCACCTGCGGCAGGAACATTTTCCCTTCGCCGAACAGATCGCCCACCACGTTCATACCCGCCATCAGCGGCCCTTCAATCACCTCAATTGGGCGCGCTGCCTGCTGGCGCGCCTGCTCGGTATCGTCTTCGATAAATTCGGTGATGCCTTTCACCAGCGAGTATTCGAGGCGTTTCGCCACATCCCAACTGCGCCACTCGGCCTGCTGGGCATTAGCAGCATCGTCACCTTTGCTGCCACGGAATTTTTCCGCCAGCTCCAGCAAACGCTCGGTGCCGTCTTCGCGGCGGTTGAGGATCACATCTTCCACCGCGTCGCGCAGTTCCGCTGGCAGATCGTCATAAATCGCCAGTTGCCCGGCGTTGACGATCCCCATGTCCATGCCGTTGCGAATGGCGTAGTAAAGGAACACGGCGTGAATGGCTTCGCGCACCGGGTCATTACCGCGGAAGGAGAACGACACGTTCGACACGCCGCCGGAAATCATGGCATGCGGCAGTTCGCGCTTGATGTCTTCACACGCGCCGATAAAGTCCTGGGCGTAATTATTGTGCTCGTCAATCCCCGTCGCCACAGCGAAGATATTGGGGTCGAAAATAATGTCTTCCGGCGGGAAGCCTACTTCTTCAGTGAGGATCTTGTAGGCCCGGCGGCAGATCTCGATTTTGCGCTCGCGGGTGTCGGCCTGGCCGACTTCGTCAAATGCCATCACCACCATGGCTGCGCCATAACGGCGTACCAACTTCGCATGATGAATAAAAGTCTCAACCCCCTCTTTCATAGAGATAGAGTTAACGATGCCTTTACCCTGAATGCATTGCAGGCCCTTTTCAATGACATCCCATTTTGAGGAGTCGATCATGATCGGCACGCGGGCGATATCCGGCTCACCGGCAATCAGATTCAGGAAACGCACCATCGCCGCTTCAGCGTCGAGCATCCCTTCATCCATGTTGATATCGATGATTTGCGCGCCGCTTTCCACCTGCTGCAACGCCACTTCCAGCGCTTCGCTGTATTTTTCTTCTTTGATCAGGCGTTTGAATTTGGCGGAGCCGGTGACGTTGGTGCGTTCGCCCACGTTGACGAACAGGCTGTCGGCACCGATGTTGAGCGGCTCCAGGCCGGCAAGACGGCAGGCCACCGGGATGTCCGGCAGTTTACGCGGCGCGACGCCTTCCACGGCTTTGCTCATGGCGGCAATGTGCGCTGGCGTAGTGCCGCAACAGCCGCCGACGATGTTTAAGAAGCCCGCCTGCGCCCATTCGCCGATTTGCGCCGCCATCACGTCGGCATCTAAATCGTATTCGCCGAAGGCATTCGGCAGACCAGCGTTGGGGTGCGCGGTGACGTAGCATTCAGCCACGCGCGACAGTTCCGCCACGTACTGGCGCAGCTCATCCGGACCCAGCGCGCAGTTCAGGCCAAACGACAGCGCATCGGCATGACGCAGGGAGTTATAGAACGCTTCGGTGGTTTGCCCGGAAAGGGTTCGGCCTGACGCGTCGGTGATGGTGCCGGAAATCATGATCGGCAAATCGACGCCCAGCGCTTCGAATTCGGTTTTGACCGCAAAAATCGCGGCTTTGGCATTAAGGGTGTCGAACACGGTTTCAATCAGGATCAGGTCCGAGCCGCCTTCTACCAGCGCCCGGGTCGATTCGCGATAGGCTTCCACCAGTTGGTTAAAGCTGACGTTGCGGTACGCCGGATCATTAACGTCCGGGGAAATCGACGCGGTACGGTTGGTTGGGCCAAGTACCCCGGCGACATAGCGCGGTTTTTCCGGCGTGCGTGCCGTCCACTCATCGGCGCAGGCGCGCGCCAGCTTCGCGGCCTCGTAGTTTATTTCCGCCGACAGCGATTCCATCTGGTAATCGGCCATGGCGATAGTGGTGGCGTTGAAGGTGTTGGTTTCAACAATATCTGCGCCAGCGTCGAAATAGGCGTAGTGGATGGCGGCGATGGTTTCCGGTTTCGTGAGGACCAGCAGGTCGTTGTTGCCTTTTAAATCGGACGGCCAGTCGGCGAAGCGCTCGCCGCGATAGTCCGCTTCTTCCAGACGATAGCTCTGGATCATGGTCCCCATACCGCCATCCAGCACCAGAATACGTTCATTCAACTGCTGAAGCAGTTTTTCTCTGTTGTTAGTCACGCTTACTCCCGGATCAATATTCAGCCCTGTCAGGCCATGCGCTCATACTGGCACACTCGGCCCCAGGCGAAAAGTCACAGGACGGCAACATGAGAGATGTTCATTCATAAAACGCGCCACATGCGCGGATTTCATGAAAATTGCCGTTCAGCCGCAGCACTCATCCGATCAGTTCCTCCAGGGTTGCATTATACTCAAATAAAACGAAAACTATTTCCACGATACAGAAAAAGGAGATACCCATGGTTGCCGCCGTTCCCGTTAAACGTGGAAAAAAACCTCGCACCGCCGCTGCGGCGCCTGCGCCCCAGGCTACCGGCCAGGTGCAATCGCTGACGCGCGGGCTTAAGCTCCTTGAATGGATTTCCGAATCTCACGGCAGCGTGGCGCTGACCGAGCTTGCTCAGCAGGCCGGGCTGCCAAACTCTACGACCCACCGCCTGCTTACCACCATGCAACAGCTTGGGTTTGTTCGTCAGGTCGGCGATTTAGGCCACTGGTCAATTGGCGCCCATGCGTTTATTGTCGGCAGCAGCTTCTTGCAAAGCCGCAACTTGCTGGCGATCGTGCACCCGATGCTGCGTAAACTGATGGAAGCCTCCGGCGAAACCGTTAACCTGGCGGTGCTGGACCAGAGCGATCATCAGGCGATTATTATCGACCAGGTGCAGTGCACCCAGTTGATGCGTATGTCCGCCCCTATTGGCGGTAAGCTGCCGATGCACGCGTCCGGCGCGGGCAAAGCGTTTCTGGCCCAGCTTCCTGAAGATGACGTTACCGCGCTGCTGCACCGCAAAGGGCTGCACGCCTACACCCACGCTACGCTGGTTTCCCCGGCCCATCTGAAAGAGGACCTGGCGCAGACCCGCAAGCGCGGTTATTCGTTCGATGATGAAGAGCATGCGCTGGGTTTACGCTGCGTGGCGTCGTGCATTTATGACGAGCACCACCAGCCGTTTGCGGCGATCTCCATTTCCGGCCCGGTTTCCCGTATCACCGATGACCGGGTAACCGAGCTGGGCGCTATGGCGATCAAAGCGGCGAAAGACGTGACGCTGGCTTACGGCGGCGTGCGTTAAAAGCGATACCGCCTCCTGTTCAGGAGGCGGCAATATCGGCAGACTGGCGCGCATAGCGCTGGCAAAAGCGCTGCCGCCGTCGATAGGCATACACATCCTCCACGTGACCGTGACGAATACGTTCCTGTAAGGCGCGCCAGTACTCCGCCTGGAACAGCTCGGCGTGCATCTCCTCGAACAGCGGTTTGATGCGCGGATCGGCGCAAAGCCAGTGCCGGAACTCCTCCGGAAAGACATCCCCCGGCGCGACGCTGTACCACGGCTCCGACGCCATTTCATCTTCCGGGTAACGCGGCGGCGGAATATCGCGGAAATTCACCTCGGTCATGTAGCAAATTTCGTCGTAATCATAAAACACCACCCGGCCATGACGGGTAACGCCGAAGTTTTTAAACAGCATATCGCCGGGGAAAATATTAGCGGCAGCCAGTTGGCGAATGGCGTTGCCGTACTCTTCGATGGCGTCGCGCAGCTGTTGGCCCTGCACCTGTTCCAGCCAGATATTCAGCGGCACCATACGCCGTTCGATATACAGATGGCGAATGGCTATCTTATCGCCCAGGTCAGTAATTTTCTGTGGCGCTTCCTGCAACAGCAGCGCCATCAGCGCCGGGTCGATCTGGCGCTTTTCCAGCACGAAATTTTCAAACTCCTGGGTATCCGCCATGCGCCCAACGCGGTCGTGCTCCTTCACCAGCTGGTAGCAGGCGCGCACGTGGGCTTCGTCCATCTCTTTTTGCGGGGCGAATTTATCTTTGATGACTTTGAACACCCGGTCGAAGCCAGGCAGCGTGAACACCAGCATCACCATGCCGCGAATACCCGGCGCTTCGATAAACCGCTCGTTGCTCTGGGCCAGGTAGTTCAGGTATTCGCGATAGCTTTCGGTTTTGCCGTGCTTCTGGCAGCCAATCGCCATATACAGTTCGGCGGTAGTTTTGCCGGGCAAGATCTCGCGCAGCCACTCCACCAGCGCAGCGGGCAGCGGTGCGTACACCATAAAATAAGAGCGCGCAAAGCCAAACACGATGCTGGCTTCCGCCGAGCGGGTTAAGCAGGTATCGATAAACAGCTCGCCTTCATTGCTGCGGTGGATGGGTAACAGGAACGGCAGCGTGCCGGACGGCAACACTAGCTTTGCCACCAGCCAGGCCGCTTTGTTGCGGTAAAACAGCTCGTTGGCGACCTGTAAATGCACTTTATCCAGCATCTCCTCGCCCAGCGTTTCGGTGAGGTGATTGATGATGTACCCCACATCGCGGGCCAGATCCTGCCAGGGCAGACGCAGCGGCAAATCTTTTAATAACCGGGTGAGCAGCGCGGGCCAGCCCTGTTTTGGGTAAAAGTCTTTCGCCAGCGGACGGGGAATGGTGCGAAACCGCCGTTCCGGCTGCGAGCTGAAAATAAACAGCCGCTCTGGCGTCAGGGACTGGTGATCGAACAGCCGGCAGTAAACGGAGTTAAAGAAGCTCTCGGCAATTTCAAAACGGGGATAGTCGGGCAGCAGCTCGGTATAGTGCTTTTTGACCTGCAATAAAAAGTCGGCGTCGGTGCTTTTGCCATTGGTGATACAGCGCAACTGCTCGACCACCAGGCCGACGTGATGGTCATACAGATGGATACGCTTTTTCATGGCCTGCTGAACAGCCTGCCAGTCCGCCTGCTCGAAGCGCTGCTGCGCTCCGGAGGTCACTTCCAGAAAACGGCCATACTGCGCGTCAAACCCTTGCAGGATGGTTTGCGCGATCAACAATTCCAACCCACGCGGCATAGCATTCTCCATCAGGTGGATGCCCTCTCCCGTCAGGAAGAGGGCGTCAGGCTTATCAGAATTGCGACTCTTCCGTCGAACCGGTCAACGCCGTGACGGATGAGGCTCCGCCCTGAATGATGGTGGTGACTTTATCGAAATAGCCGGTGCCCACTTCCTGCTGATGGGAAACGAAGGTGTAGCCCTCTTTCGCGGCGGCGAATTCCGGCTCCTGAACGCGTTCAACATAGTGCTTCATGCCTTCGCCCTGCGCATAGGCATGCGCCAGGTTGAACATGTTGAACCACATGCTGTGGATGCCCGCGAGGGTGATGAACTGGTACTTGTAGCCCATGTCCGACAGTTCTTGTTGGAAGCTGGCGATGGTGTTGTCATCGAGGTTTTTCTTCCAGTTAAACGACGGCGAACAGTTGTAGGCCAGCAGTTTGCCGGGGAATTTGGCATGGATGGCGTCCGCAAAGCGGCGTGCCTGCTCCAGGTCCGGCTTTGAGGTTTCACACCACACCAGATCGGCATACGGCGCATAGGCCAGGCCACGGCTAATCGCCTGCTCAATGCCCGCATGGGTGCGGAAGAAGCCTTCCGAGGTGCGCTCGCCAGAGATAAATTCGCGGTCGTACTCGTCACAGTCGGAAGTGATCAAGTCAGCGGCATCGGCATCGGTACGCGCAATCAACAATGTCGGTACGCCCATCACGTCGGCAGCCAGACGTGCGGCAACCAATTTCTGGATGGCTTCCTGAGTGGGCACCAGCACTTTACCGCCCATGTGTCCGCATTTCTTCACCGACGCGAGCTGATCTTCGAAGTGAACAGCCGCTGCACCGGCTTCAATCATCGATTTCATCAGCTCAAACGCGTTTAGCACGCCGCCAAAGCCGGCTTCGGCATCCGCGACGATCGGCAGGAAGTAATCCACATAGCGCGGATCGCCCGGCTCGATATTGGATGCCCACTGGATCTGATCCGCGCGGCGGAACGTGTTGTTGATCCGCTCCACCACTGCCGGGACCGAGTTAGCCGGATACAGCGATTGATCCGGGTACATGCTGGAGGCCAGGTTGGCGTCTGCGGCCACCTGCCAGCCGGAGAGATAAACCGCCTCGATGCCCGCCTTCGCCTGTTGCAGCGCCTGGCCGCCAGTCAGCGCGCCGAGGCTGTTCACGTAGCCTTTTTTCGATTCGCCATGCAGCAGACGCCACATTTTGGCCGCGCCCAGCTGCGCCAGGGTGCATTCCGGGTTAACCGAACCGCGCAGCTTCACCACCTCTTCCGCGCTGTACGGGCGCGTGATCCCTTCCCAACGCGCCTGTTTCCACTCTTGTTCTAATTTTTCAATTTGTTGGGTACGAGTTGTCGTCATGTGCAGATGCTCCATAGGGTAGTTGCTATTAAGGGTTGATTACGCCAGCAAGCGGTAGCCCGGCAGGGTCAGGAAATCGACCAGTTCGTCAGAGATAGTGATCTGCTCCATCAGGCGCGCCGCGTCGTCAAAGCGCCCCTGGCTGAAGCGATGTTCGCCGAGCTCTTCCTGAATCACCTGCATCTCTTCGGCCAGCATCTGGCGGAACAGCGCTTTGGTGACGGGTTTGCCGTTGCTGAGCGTTTTCTGGTGGTGGATCCATTGCCAGATAGAGGTACGGGAAATTTCAGCGGTCGCGGCGTCTTCCATCAGGCCGTAAATGGGTACGCAACCGTTGCCGGAGATCCAGGCTTCGATGTACTGCACCGCGACGCGAATATTGGCGCGCATGCCTTCTTCGGTGCGTTCGCCGGGGCAAGGCTCCAGCAGATCAGCGGCGGTAATCGGGGCATCTTCTTCACGGGTGACGTCGAGCTGGTTTTTATGGCTGCCGAGCGCCTTATTGAACACCTCCATGACGGTATCACCCAGGCCCGGATGGGCAATCCAGGTGCCATCGTGGCCGTTGCGGGCTTCCAGCTCTTTGTCAGCTTTGACTTTATTCAGCACCCAGTTATTACGCTCCGCGTCTTTGCTGGGGATAAATGCCGCCATGCCGCCCATGGCGAAAGCGCCACGGCGATGGCAGGTTCTGATCAGCAGGCGCGAATAGGCGTTGAGGAAGGGTTTTTCCATCGTTACGCTCTGGCGATCCGGTAATACGCGGTCAGGATGGTTTTTCAACGTCTTGATGTAGCTGAAGATATAGTCCCAACGGCCACAGTTCAGCCCAACAATATGGTCACGCAGGGCGTGAAGAATTTCGTCCATCTGGAACACCGCAGGCAGGGTTTCAATCAGCAACGTGGCTTTGATGGTGCCGCGCGGCAGTTCAAAACGATCTTCCGCAAAGCTAAATACGTCGCTCCACCAGGCGGCTTCCTGCCATGACTGAGTCTTCGGCAGATAAAAGTAAGGGCCACTGCCTTTGGCCAGCAGGGCATCCACGTTGTGAAAGAAGTAGAGTGCGAAATCAAACAGGCTGCCGGGGATGGCTTCACCCTGCCAGGTAACGTGTTTTTCAGGCAGGTGCAAACCGCGTACACGGCAAATCAGCACCGCCGGATCGGGCTTGAGCTGGTAAATTTTGCCGGCTTCATTGGTCCAGGAGATGGTGCCGCGAATAGCGTCGCGCAGGTTGATTTGACCGTCGATCACTTTGCTCCAGCTCGGGGCCAGCGAATCTTCGAAATCGGCCATGAACACTTTGACGTTAGCATTCAGGGCGTTGATAACCATCTTGCGTTCAACCGGGCCGGTGATTTCAACGCGACGATCCTGCAAATCATCAGGAATACCACGGATCGTCCAATCCGAATTTCGAATGGAAGCTGTTTCCGAAATAAAATCTGGCAACTTACCGCCATCGATTTCTGCCTGTACTTTTACGCGTTCAGCCAGCAGTTGGTTGCGTTTGGCAGTAAAGCGGCTTACCAGTTCAGAAAGAAACTCCACCGCGTCTGGTGTCAGAATTTCCCGCTCCTGCTCGCCAAAAGGCTGTTCGAAGGTCAGTTCGGTCATCGTTGCCTGTTGTGTCATGCTCTTGATCCTCAATGTTGATCCAGTCCAGAAACTGCGCATTGCGAACGCGATCCCACATGGGTATTTTTCGTTCAGCACAATTAAGACTACTCAAACATTTTCCAAAATCAAAAACAATTTCCATTTTCAATAAATAAATATCTTAAGTATATGTTTTATAATTAAAAAAAGTTAAATAATACAAAGAAGCTGTTTTCAGAAACAAAAAAGGCACCCGAAGGTGCCTGCTGTAAGGTGCTGAAACGCTTAATCGAGCGTGGGATTCATATGGCGAAGATCGTATGGCGTGATCTGGTAGACGTAATAGTTGAGCCAGTTGGTGAACAGTAAATTGCCGTGGCTGCGCCAGGTTGCGCGTGGTTTGTTCTGCGGATCGTTGCTCGGGAAGTAGTTGTAAGGCACCTCAGGCGTCAGCCCGGCCTCAACATCACGGAAGTACTCACCCGCCAACGTTCCGGCATCATATTCAGGATGGCCAGTGACAAACGCGATACGTTTATCTTTACTGCCAAACAGGTAGGCATCCCCGCCCTCCGTTTCCGCCAGGATCTCTAAATCGGTGTAGTCGCGAATCAACGCTGCCGGGAAATCGGCATAGCGGGAATGTGGCGCGAGGAAAGTATCGTCAAAACCTTTGGTGAGCAACGCATGGGGTTGCGTGATGTAATGCTCATAGACGCCAGAAAGCTTCTCCTGACGCGTTTGCTTGGGGATACCGTACAGGATATTTAAAGCAGCCTGTACCGCCCAACAGACAAATAGCGTAGACGTGACGTGCTCTTTCGCCCACTCCAGAACCTGTTTGATCTGCGGCCAGTAGGCGACATCGTTAAATTCCACCAGACCCAATGGCGCGCCCGTCACGATCAATCCATCAAAGTTCTCATGACAGATATCTTCGAAATTACAGTAGAAATTATTGAGATGCTCTGCCGGCGTGTTGCGTGACTCACGTGAATCAATGCGTAATAGCTGGATATCGAGTTGCAGCGGGGAATTCGACAGCAATCTTAAGAACTGATTTTCGGTCTCAATCTTTTTCGGCATTAAGTTGAGAATCAATACCTTAAGTGGACGAATCTCCTGAACACTGGCGCGCGACGTGGTCATCACGAAGACGTTCTCCGCGCGCAAAAAATTCACTGCTGGCAACTCATCAGGTACCCGAATTGGCATAACCTTATATCCTCACTGCATACGTTTAAACGTTTAGACATCCAGATGCCTGACAATAACCAGGATTAAGCAAAATGTCGAGCCTGCATGTGAAAGGTGAAAAAGTTTCACGAACGGGAAAGCTTAGAACAAAAACGCAATAAGACGCAGCAGGAGATATAGAGGGGCATAAATATCAAACGACAAAAGGCCCAGTCTTTCGACTGGGCCTTCTGCTTGTTTGATGCCTGGCAGTTCCCTACTCTCGCATGGGGAGACCCCACA
>NZ_DAMBQK010000007.1:118542-180456 GCF_032062175.1 Atlantibacter sp. | reverse complement strand
ACCTATCAGAATATGGTGCTGGTTTATTAGCGCTGAGTTTGTGGGGATCCCTCAGGGCAATGCCCGCTCTTTTTTTAACGGCTTCGCCGTCAGATAAAATGCAACGAAATCCAGTACAGCACGCCGGAGAGCGCAATTGAGGCCGGCAGGGTGAAGACCCAGGCCATCAGAATGCTTTTCACCGTACGGCTCTGCAATCCGCCACCGTCAACCAGCATGGTCCCGGCTACGGACGACGACAGCACGTGCGTCGTGGACACCGGCATACCGGTATAACTCGCCACCCCGATAGAAATCGCCGCAGTCATCTGCGCCGACATCCCCTGAGCGTAAGTCATGCCTTTCTTACCGATTTTTTCACCGATGGTGGTGGCAACGCGACGCCAGCCAATCATGGTGCCGATACCCAATGCCAGCGCCACCGCCATAATGATCCACACCGGTGCGTATTCGATAGTGTAGAGCAGGTCGGCTTTGAGCTCTTTCAGGTAACGTTTGTCATCTTTAGAGGTTTCCGGCAGGCCAGCCACTTTATCTGCGGTATCAGAGATACACAGCAGCATACGGCGCATGTGGCTGCGCTCGTCAATGCTCAGCTTGTCGTAGCTCTCAAGGCCGGTCAGCATGGTTTTAGCACGTTGCAGGGCCAGCATGGCGCGGTTGGCGTCACAGTGGAATTCCTGCGGTTGGCTTTTCACCTCTTCCGGCGTCGGGATGACGGGATTCATATCAATCACGTGCTTGATCGCGTCGCCGTGCTGCTGGAAATAGCTTTCAACGTGGTTGATGGCATCACGGGTGCGGGTGATGTCGTAGCCAGAGGCATTCATGTTTACCACGAATCCCGCCGGGGCCACGCCAATCAGTACCAGCATGATCAAGCCGATGCCTTTCTGGCCGTCGTTAGCGCCGTGAGAGAAGCTCACGCCAATGGCTGAGAGGATCAGCGCGATACGGGTCCAGAACGGGGGTTTTTTCTTGCCGTCTTTTTTCTCACGCTCGGCAGGCGTCAGGTGGATACGGGCGCGTTTTTTAGTGCCGCTCCAGTAGCGACGCAGCAAAAACACCAGGCCGCCTGCGAACACCAGACCGACGATAGGAGAAATAATCAGGGAACCGAAAATGTTGATCACTTTCGGGATGTTTAACGCGTCCACAACGGATGTGCCGGTCATCAGGGCGTTGGTTAAACCAATACCGATAATCGCGCCAATCAGGGTGTGGGAGCTGGATGCCGGCAGACCCAAATACCAGGTGCCGAGGTTCCAGATGATCGCCGCCAGCAACATAGAGAACACCATGGCCAGGCCATGTGCGGAACCTACATTAAGCAACAGATCGGTGGGAAGCATATGAACAATGGCATAGGCTACGCTTAACCCGCCCAGCAGTACGCCGAGGAAGTTAAACACCGCTGCCATGACAACAGCCAGTTGCGAACGCATCGCTCGCGTATAGATTACGGTTGCAACTGCGTTCGCTGTGTCATGAAAGCCGTTAATGGCTTCATAAAACAGGACAAAGCCCAGAGCAAGCAAAAGCAAAAGACCGGTATGAAGATCCAGGCCGGCAAATAAATGTAGCATAGACGTTACGCCATCTTGAGGACATGAACGCGCCGCATTATCAGGGACTTTCGCGGCAGGGGCAAAGTGAAATATAGACTTTTTTTGATACTACGTCGCTTAACGTCATCAATTGAAAAGATTTACCCTTTATAAAACAATTGGCTGCATTCTTGCAGGGGCTTATCGCTGGTGCGACCAGCTAAGAAACTTTACAATTCGCAGCCTCACTATCAGGGGAGCAGGGTGTGGAACAGTTTGATGCAGTGATTGTCGGCGCAGGCGCGGCGGGTTTATTTTGCGCGGCTCAGGCCGGGCAGGCGGGGTTACGGGTGTTGCTTATCGACAACGGTAAAAAGCCGGGCCGTAAGATCCTGATGTCCGGTGGCGGGCGCTGCAACTTCACCAATCTGTATGTCGAACCTGCGGCTTACCTGAGCGCCAACCCCCATTTCTGCAAATCCGCCCTGGCGCGTTATACCCAGTGGGATTTTATCGATCTGGTGGGTAAACACGGTATCGCCTGGCATGAGAAAACCCTCGGTCAGCTGTTTTGCGACGACTCTGCGCAGCAGATCGTCGATATGCTGGTGGCGGAGTGCGAGAAGGGCAACGTTACAATGCGCCTGCGCAGCGAAGTGCTGAGCATCGAGCGCGACGAGCAGGGCTACACGCTGGCGCTCAACGGCAACAGCGTGCAGACGCCGAAACTGGTTATTGCCAGCGGCGGGCTCTCCATGCCGGGACTGGGCGCGTCGCCGTTTGGCTATAAAGTGGCGGAACAGTTCGGCCTGAAGGTATTGCCGACCCGCGCCGGGCTGGTGCCGTTTACCCTACATAAACCGCTGCTGGAGGTGCTACAGGTACTGTCCGGCGTCTCCGTGCCGTCTGTCGTCAGTGCGCAGGATGGCACCGTGTTTCGCGAAAACGTGCTGTTCACCCATCGCGGGCTTTCCGGTCCGGCTATTCTGCAAATTTCCAGCTACTGGCAGCCGGGTGAAAAGGTCACGATTAATCTGCTGCCTGATGGCGATTTGAATGGGTTTCTTGATGAGCAGCGCAATGCCCATCCGAACCAAAGCCTGAAAAACACCCTGGCGATGCAGCTACCGAAGCGGCTGATTGAAATTCTCCAGCAGATGGAGCAAATCCCCGACTGTACGCTGAAGCAGCTCAATGCACGCCAGCAGGACGCCTTAGTCGAACTCCTCACCGCCTGGCAGGTGCAGCCGAACGGCACCGAAGGCTATCGCACCGCCGAAGTGACCCTGGGCGGAGTGGATACCCACGCGCTGTCGTCACGTACCCTGGAAGCTCGCGATGTGCCGGGGCTCTATTTCATCGGCGAAGTGGTAGATGTCACCGGCTGGCTCGGCGGCTATAACTTCCAGTGGGCCTGGGCGTCGGCATGGGCCTGCGCCCAGGCGTTAAGCGAGTAGCGCTACCCCGCCAGAGGCAGCGAAAACCGAAAGCAGGCACCGGGCGTTTTATCGGTTAGCTGGATATCGCAGCGATGGAGCTGAAGCATCCGGTGGACAATCATCAGACCCAGGCCGCCGCGATCCTGGCGGGACTGTTCGCTGCTCAGTGCTGAAGGCCGGACAAACAGCTGCGCCTGTAAGGGTTCGGGAACGCCTTCGCCGTTGTCCTCTACTTCCACGACTATCTGGTCGCGGGCATTCCATAAACGAAGCGTGACTTCGCCGCCCGCTGGCGTATGCCGCAGCGCGTTATCCAGCAGGTTCGTGAAGACGCGCTCAATCATCGAAACATCGGCGTTAACGGTGGGCAGCTTAGGCGGCACATCGAGGCGCAGCGTTATCTGGCGCGTCTGGGCCATCAGCTCGAATTTTTGCATCACATCCTGCGCCAGCTCTGCTGCCGAGAACGGCTCCAGTTGCGGTTTAATGCCGCCATGCTCCAGCCGCGCCAGTTCGAAAAGCTGTTGGGAAAGGCGGCGCACTTTGTTGCCCTGGCGCAGCGCAATTTGTAACCAGGTACGGGCTTCGTCTTCAGTCAGCGATCCGGCTTTCAGGGACAGTGTTTCCAGATAACCCAATAAAGAGGTGAGCGGGGTGCGTAAGTCATGGGAGATATTGGCGATAAACTCGCGCCGCTGGCTATCACTGTTCGCCAACTGGTCCCACTGGCTGGAAATCTGGCGCGACAGTTCAATGAATGTATTGCGCAGCAGGATAAGCTCGTTGCCCTGTTCCCGCTGCGGGTCGAGTTTCGCGATAGCTTTTATGGCGCTGATGGAGTCCTGTTCCAGCGTGCGCACCAATTGAGTCAGTTGGCGCACCGGGCGCGTTACCCACAGGTACACCAGCGTACCCGCCAGTAGCCCCAGCGCCGTGACCAGAATGATTGTCCATACGATGACCTGCCACAGCGTGTGGTTCCAGGCTTGCTGCGCCAGGCTGTTGAGTTTTTCGCCCTGCAAGATGATGTATAAATAGCCGACGGTACGCCCGTTGTGCTGAATGGGTGCGACGCTAAAGACTTTTTTTCGATCGCTGCTGCGCGGATCGTCACCGTAAAGCGGCAAATCCTGTCCGTCGATAAACGCGTGTAACGGTTTTATATCAACCGACTGGCGTTTAATGTGACCAGCAGGAGCGGCATCGGCGACTAGCTGCCCGTCGGTAGAAAGTAAGTAGAGTTCCACGCTGGGATTCAGCGTCATTAACCGGTCGAATAGCCCTTTCAGACCCTCACGGTTAATCTCGCCCCGATCATCCATCAGTTTTTCGCGGGCAACGATTTGGCTGGCTAAATTAGCAGAGAGCTGCTGCACCATGGTGTTGCCATACTGGGTATTGCTGCGTAACTGCATCCAGCAAATCATCATGGCGCACAGCAATAATAGCGTGGTGAAAATCAGCGTCAGGCGCTGGCTGAGGCTGAGGTTACGCATCGTCACTTCCCTGCGGGCCGGCGGTGGTAAATTTATACCCTTTGCCCCACACGGTAAGAATGTATTCGGGTTCGGAAGGATCGCGTTCGATTTTGATGCGTAGCCGGTTAATATGGGTATTAACCGTATGCTCGTAGCCGTCGTGCTGATATCCCCACACCTGCTCAAGTAAATTCAGTCTCGAAAACACCGTGCCGGGATGACGGGCCAGGAAATACAGCAGATCGAATTCGCGCGGCGTTAATTCAATACCTTTGCCGTGTAGGTTTACGGCGCGTGCCAGCGGGTCGATGATTAATCCATGTAAGGAGAGCGTACCGGCATCAAGCCGCAAATTCATCGCCATCGCTTCCTGGCGACGCAACAGCGCTTTGACCCGCGCCACCAGTTCCAGTACGGAAAAAGGTTTTGCCAGGTAGTCATCGGCCCCCATTTCCAGGCCCGATACCCGGTGCATTTCGCTGGTCCGCGCGCTGATAATAATGACGGGCAGGTAACGCGTCATCATGCGGATGCGGCGGCAAATCTCCAGCCCGTCCACCTCCGGTAACATCAGATCGAGGATCACCACATCCCATGCGTGCTGCTCGAGCCGCTCAAGGGCGCGCCCGCCGTGGCTTTCATGGGTAATCAGGTAGCCCTCGTCGCGTAAATTCAACTGGAGCAACTGCGCGATATCTTCATCATCTTCTATCAGCAGAATGCGCTTTGCTTTATCCATTGTTCGCTCCTGTACGCCTTCACTCTCGAAAAGCATACACAGTAAGCCACGGGCGAGTTATCACATTTTGTTTATTTTCAGCGTAAATAATCGTTAAGGGTAAAGAGGATATTATCCCGCTGAATAGTGAAGAGATAACAAGAGGTATATATTTCTATATGGATTATTAGTGTGCAAATAAAACGAATGTTAATAAGAGAAAGCCTTTGCGTTATTTCAATAAATAGTAGTTGTTAGCTAAAACAACATAGAATTAATTAAACGCGAGAAGATTAACGCGAGGTAAACAAAATCGCCATAAATGCCGACTTTATAAAATGTTGATAATTCTACGTGGTTAAGCGAAATGATGGGCTTTGCAGAGGCGTATCGGATCGTTATGCCGGGTGTTACAACTTAATTCAGAATAATGCTCCATAAGAAATGAATCAGTGTTTCAATTTTCATCAAGTTGAGTAAAATATATTTTCTTATTTTTACTTTTTAAAAAAGTCCTCTCCCGATTTGGGAGAGGTTGTTAAGCTCGTTACTACAAAGGTTATTATTATGTTTAAGAAGAATTATATCATTCCTCTTTCAATATTTATTGCGCTTTCATGCGGAAGTGTGAACGCTGCCGATAAAAGCACGGCATTTAATGATGCGGTAGCGAATTTAGCAGGTGCGCAATCATTCCAGGATGCGGCGCAACGTAATTATAAAGCTCAACTCAGTGCTGTTCATCAGGCGCAAGCGGCTGAAAAGGACGCACTCAATAATTTTAATATCCCTAACAATGATCGCCAAATCAGTGGATTAGCCCTGACTCAGGCAGAACAAGACGTAATGGCTGCGCGGAAAGCGGCAAACATTGCGCGTAGTGATATGCGATTTGCAGCGGATATGGTTGCCAAAACCCAGCAGCAGGTCAATGGCACCAATTACCGTACCCAGATCCGTGCACAGCAGGCGGCTAATATTGGTCCCACGCCGCAAACCCAGCAAGTACCGACAATTGATGCCACGGCGTACCGCAACCTGATCGCCCAGCAGCAGGCTGCGCTGATGGGGCCGACTGCAAAGCCGCAAAACCCGAATGTACCTACTATCGATCCCGCTGCTTACCGTAATGCTATCGCCCAGCAGCAGGCTACGCTAATGGGGCCGTCTGCACCTCAAACTAACAGCGACATTAAACAGGCGGCGGATAATATTCCGGCTAATACCCCGGTAAGCGTCACGATAGGGGATCAAACCTATCAAACCACCGCAGGTGAAATCGCTAAAGTCAATCCGCAGGCGCAAATCAGCGTGCCGTTCGTCAGCGCGTTTGTTACCTCAACGCGTAGAGGGAATAATAACGGCACAGGCAATAACGGCATGCGTGCCGGCCACGAAGGCCGTGGTGCGGAGAACGCCCATTCCCATGCGTTCGGCGGCCACGGTTACGGCAGCGACAACAGCCGTTCAGAAGGTTTTGGCGGTCACTCCCATTTCCATTAATTCTGGAAAAATGCCATAAAAAAACGGCGCCTTAATCAAGGCGCCGTTTTGTTTTGAAGCCCGCTCGTTACTCCTGAGCGTCTTCCGCTTTCTGAACTTTGCGATACCAGCGCGGGTGGTGTTTAGCCGCCCAGCGACGGCTGACTTTCCCTTCGATCATGCCTTTAATCGATCCTTTGACCCAGAACGCCATATACATATGGATCAGGATCGCATGGATCAGCACGATGGCCGCCAGCGCGTGAACCAGCAGGCTCCAGCGCACGATCCACATCGGGAAGAAGTGCGTGAAGTACGGACGCCAGATAATAATGCCGGTCACCAGTAGCACGAAAATCATGCTCATGATGCTCCAGAACATCATTTTCTGCCCGGCGTTGTATTTACCCACATCCGCCACATGGTGTTCGTTGCCTTTCAGCACTTCCACAATGTTCTTCAGCCAGGGTAAATCCTGCTTATCCGGGATGTTATGTTTGACGAAGCGAACGAACATAAACATCAGCGCGAAGAAGATCAGCACGCCGAAGAAGGGGTGCAGAATCCGCCCCATCTGCGGAGTCCCGAAGGTTTGGGTCAGCCATTGCAAGGTCGGGAAAAACAGCGCGATACCCGATAACGACACCAGGAAAAAGCAGATCACCACTGTCCAGTGACACGCCCGGTCAATAAAGCTGGTCCGAACGATCATCTTACTTTTCTTAGTCATGGTGCTCCTCCTCTTCGTCGTCATCGACTTCCTTGTTCGGACCGACGCCCACATAGTGGAAAATCAGACCGGCGAAGGTCGCGATAAAGCCCGCGGCGGAGAGCGGTTTGAGGATCCCTTTCCACAGGCTGATCGGCGTATCGATTTGCGGATCTTTCGGCAGGCCGTGATACAGCTCCGGCTGGTCGTTGTGGTGCAGCACGTAAATGACGTGCGTGCCGCCAACGCCCGCCGGGTCGTAGATCCCCGCATGCTGGTAGCCGCGTTTTTTCAGTTTCTCCACGCGCTCGCTTGCCACTTCCAGCATCTCTTTCTTGGTGCCGAAGTGGATCGCACCCGTCGGGCAGGTTTTCACGCACGCGGGCTCCTGGCCCACGCTCACCCGGTCGACGCACAGGGTGCATTTGTACACCCGGTTGTCTTGCGGATTGAGGCGCGGCACGTTGAACGGGCAGCCCGCGATGCAGTAACCGCAACCGATGCAGTGTTCCGACTGAAAATCGACGATACCGTTGGCGTACTGAATAATGGCACCCGCCGACGGGCACGCTTTCAGGCAGCCCGGATCTTCGCAGTGCATACAGCCGTCTTTACGGATCAACCACTCCAGCTTGCCGTTGGCGCGGGTTTCGCTAAAGCGCATCACCGTCCAGGCTTTGGCGGTTAAATCCGTCGGGTTGTCGTAGACCCCCACGCAGTGACCGACCTCTGCGCGGATGTCGTTCCACTCCGAGCACGCCACCTGGCAGGCTTTACAGCCGATACAGGTGGACACATCGATAAGCTTCGCGACCTCTTCCTTAAAGTCACGCGCCTGAGGCGGCGGGGTCATTCCGTTGGTGGCGGAACGTTTAATAATGTCCTGAGATTGCATTGACATGAGTTCGCCCCTTACGCCTTCTCAATGTTAACCAGGAACGCCTTGTACTCCGGCGTCTGTGAGTTAGCATCACCGACCGGCGGCGTCAGGGTGTTTGCCAGGTAGCCCTTACGCGCGGTGCCTTCAAAGCCCCAGTGCAGCGGGATACCCACGGTTTCAACCTGCTTGCCGTCCACGTTCAGAACCTGCAGACGCGGCGTCACTACCGCAACGGCACGAATAAACCCGCGCTTGCTGCTGACTTTCACCGTGTCGCCGTTAGCGATGCCTTTCGCTTTCGCGAGGGTTTCGCTGATTTCCACGAACTGCTCCGGCTGGGCGATAGCGTTGAGCAACGCATGCTTGGTCCAGGTGTGGAAATGTTCGGTTAAACGGTACGTGGTGCCCACATACGGGAACTCGCTGCGATCGCCGATACGTTTGGCATCTTCCGGCAACAAACGCGCCGCCGGGTTGGAGACCACGTTCGGGTGCAGCGGGTTGGTGCCAATCGGCGTTTCAACCGGCTCGTAGTGTTCCGGGAACGGGCCCTCCGCCATTTTGTCGATGGCGAACAAACGGCCCAGCCCTTCCGGCTGCATGATAAACGGACCGGTGCCGCTGCCTGGCGCGGCGGTGTTGTAGTCCGGGATGTCATTCCCGACCCACTTGCTGCCGTTCCATTTAATCAGCATGCGTTTGCTGTCCCACGGATTACCCATCGGGTCGGCGGACGCGCGGTTGTAAATGATGCGGCGGTTCAACGGCCACGCCCATGCCCAACCCAGTGTATTGCCCAGACCGGACGGATCGCTGTTGTCGCGGTTCGCCATCTGGTTGCCTTTCTCGGTCCAGCTCCCGGCGTAAATCCAGCAGGAAGACGCGGTGGTGCCGTCGTCGCGCATCAGTGCAAACGAACTCAGCAGCTCGCCTTTCTTCGCCAGCAGGTTGCCGTTCGGATCGTAAAGGTCCGCCAGCGCCACGCCGTTGTTTTCTTTGGCGACTTCCGCCGATTCCGGGTGATCCGGGCGTTTGTACGTCCAGCTCATCTTCAGCAGCGGCTCCACGCCTTTGCCGCCTTCGCTGCGGTACATCTCGCGCAGGCGATGGTACAGGCCCGCGAGGATCTCGCCGTCGTTCATCGCTTCGCCAGGGGCGTCCGCCGCTTTCCAGTGCCACTGCAACCAGCGGCCGGAGTTGGCGATGGAACCGTCCTCTTCCGCGAAACAGGTCGACGGCAGACGGAACACCTCGGTCTGAATGCTCGCCGGATCGACGTCGTTCATATCGCCGTGGTTCTGCCAGAAATTACTGGTTTCCGTGACCAGCGGGTCAATGATGATCAGGTATTTCAGCTTGCTGAGACGGCTGACGATCTTGTTTTTATCCGGCAGGGACGCCACCGGGTTAAAGCCCTGGCAGATGTAACCGTTCACTTCGCCGCGATCCATCATGTCGAAGTACTTCATGGCGTCGTAAACCTGGTCCCACTTCGGCAACCAGTTGTAACCCCATTGGTTTTCTTTCTGCGCCTCATCGCCGTAGAACGACTTCATCAGGCTGACAAAGAACTTGGGATAGTTGCTCCAGTAGTTCACCTGATTCGGCAGCGTCGCCACCGGCGTATTGGCCTTCAGATAGCTTTCCAGATCGGCTTGTTTCTCCGACGGCAGCGTCAGGTAACCCGGCAGGCTGGTGGACAGCAGGCCGAGGTCGGTCAGTCCCTGAATGTTGGAGTGACCGCGCAGGGCGTTCACGCCGCCGCCTGCCATACCCATGTTGCCGAGCAGCAACTGGATCATCGCCATGGTGCGGATGTTTTGCGCGCCGACGGTGTGCTGCGTCCAGCCCAGGGCATACAGGAACGTGGTGGTACGGTCCGGGGCGCTGGTGGAAGCCAGCACTTCACACACTTTCAGGAAGTCTGCTTTCGGTGTGCCGCAGATGTTCTCAACCATGTCCGGCGTATAGCGGGAAACGTGCGTTTTCAGCAGGTTCCAGACGCAGCGCGGGTGGGTGAGCGTCTCATCACGCATGGCGTAGCCGTTTTCGTCGAACTGATAATTCCAGGTGGTTTTATCGTAGCGGCGTTTTTCCGCGTCATAGCCGCTGAACAGACCATCCTCAAAGGAATAGTCTTCACGCACCAGCAGGTTAGCGTTGGTATAGTGCTTAACGTATTCGGCGTTAATTTTGTTGTTTTCAATCAGGTACAGCAAAACCCCTGACAGAAACGTAATGTCAGTACCGGAACGAATAGGGACGTAGAGATCCGCAACCGATGCCGTGCGCGTAAAGCGCGGATCGACCACAATCAGCGTAGCGTCATTTTTATTCTTCGCTTCCATCGCCCAGCGGAAACCCACCGGATGCGCTTCAGCGGCGTTACCGCCCATCACCATCACGACGTTGGCGTTTTTGATATCAACCCAGTGGTTGGTCATCGCACCGCGACCAAATGTTGGAGCAAGACTTGCTACCGTTGGTCCATGTCAGACGCGCGCCTGGTTATCTACCGCCACCATCCCTAAGGAACGTGCGAATTTTTGGGTCAGCATCCCGGTTTCGTTGCTGGCGGCAGACGCGCACAGCATACCGGTAGACACCCAGCGGTTCACCGTGGTGCCCGCCGCGTTTTGCTCGATAAAGTTAGCGTCGCGGTCCTCTTTCATCAGCCGCGTGATGCGGTTGAAGGCGTCGTCCCAGCTAATACGCTGCCATTTATCCGAGCCCGGCGCCCGGTATTCCGGGTAGCGCAGACGGCCTTCGCTGTGGACATAATCCAGCAAGCCTGCGCCTTTCGGGCACAGCGCGCCGCGGCTTACCGGATGGTCCGGGTCCCCTTCGACGTGGAACAGCGCGGATTTGGCGTTTAATGAGCCGTCGCCGAGGCTGTACATCAATAATCCGCAGCCAACGGAACAATAGGTACAGGTATTGCGGGTTTCGGTAGAGCGCAACAATTTATAGTCGCGAATACCCGCCAGTGCCGTTTTGGGCGCAAATCCCAGAGCGGCAACGGTGGTACCTGCCAGGCCACCGGCGCAAATCCGGAAAAATTGCCTGCGATTCACATCCATTGTTTACCCCATGTGATGGTGAATAATTTTGTTTTGAACCTCATTCCTTAACCAGAAACAGAAGTTATTTTTCTCTTCTTCTTTATTGGTAAAGAGTGATGCCAGTTAAATAATCCTGCCGCTAACTAAAATTAATTACTCATTAATGGTTAGTTATTGGCCGGAGAAACTTCCCGGGTGTTGGGTGTAGGAAAAGCACCACATTGCAGAAATTGCCGTGCGAAAATTATCACAGACAAAAAGGTCTATTTTTGTTCAAGGTCAATTTGTAGGGTGAGTGTTATCGAGGGGTGGGCGTTTTGTGATCTCAAATAGTGTTGTTAAAACGGTTTAAATTTTGAGCATGGGCTAAAAATGGCGCAGTACAAGGGTTTAAAAGGCGCAAGTGAAAATTAAATGGCACTAATATCATGAAAATTATGCACTTTAAGCTAAATCTTTAAGGTTATTTTTTAACGGTAAAGCGGCAAGCGTTGGCGCGCAGAAAAATATACTTAAAAGGGAGTATTTTTGATGGGTAAATTATTCATCCGTTTTGCTTTTTTAATTGGCGGCGAATTGTTAAATATTCAGCGGCACCGCTGTTATTTGAAAAAATAAACGCGTCTTTTACCCATGATAATGCCGCAACGAATCACTGTTTATTCTGAAAATAGCACCCTGTAAACGATCAATATGACTCGATTCAGCGCAGCGGTTTTTATTTTGCCTTTTGGGTGGTATTGCCGGTCGATAAAACGCACGTGCAGGCTAACGCGGCGAGGTTCGCTGGCCGCCGCCAGGCAAATGCACAAAATTATCCGCCAGGCGCAACGTCACCTGACGCACCGATCCTAATCCCTTATACTGACAAAAAACGATTAAAAAATTATCAGTTTAATGTTTCTGGCAGGGATAAGAATGGAATCGATCGGCTTCTTCGGGCAACTCTCACATCAGGTTGTGCTGTCGGCACCGCTGTTTTTATTAATGGCGACGGGATATGGCATCGGGCGCTTCGCCGGTTGGCCGGATTCGGTAGCAGAAGGGCTCAACCGCTTCTGCTTTACCGTGGCGCTGCCGTGCATGCTGTTTAAGGTCATGAGCAAGTTCTACGAAAGCCCGCCGGTGGACATGCGCTTATTGATTGCCTTTTTCGGTAGCTGCTTCGTGGTCTATTTTATTGGCCGTCTGGTGGCAAAACATCTGTTCCATCTCGATCCGGTTTCCTCGTCGGTGTTCAGCCTCGGCGGGATTTTCTCGAACAACGTGATGCTCGGCATTCCGGTGGCGATTATTCTGCTGGGCCAGGCCAGCCTGCCGTCAGTGGCGCTGGTACTGGTGTTTAACAGCCTAATCCTCTGGACGCTGGTAACGGTCTCCGTGGAGTGGGCGCAAAGCGGTAGCTTTTCCCTGCGCGGCATCGTGAAAACGCTGATTAACGTGGTGCGTAATCCGATCATTATCGGCATCTTTACCGGCTTCGCCTGGAGCCTGCTGCATCGCCCGCTGCCGTATATCATCGATTCGCCCGTTACCCTGCTGGGCCAGATTTCCGCACCGCTGACGCTGATCACCCTGGGGATGAGCCTGGCGCGCTACAAAATCCGCCACGGCCTGCGCGAGAGCGCGGCAATCAGCATTTTAAAGCTCATCGTCATGCCGCTAATGGTTTGGGGCGCGGCAATTTTATTGCATCTGCCGCAGCAGGAAAGCCAGGTAGTGGTACTGCTGGGGTCGATGGCCGTGGGCGTAAACGTGTATCTGATGGCGCAAAAATTCAATGCGCTACAGGGCGCAACGGCGACCAGCATGCTGCTGACCACGGTGCTTTCCACGGTGACGACGCCATTACTGATGCTGATGATGGCGCGCTTTTACCCGTAGTGTTCAACGGGCGAGATTTGGTTTAAGTGATTATTTTATCTTGATTTTAACCAGACCGCGCCGCTGAGATAAAACTGTCACAATAGGCTCTTACCCTAAGATAATTCTTACGGTAATGAGTCATCACCTATCATGGATTTACCCCTGGCAATGGTTTCTTCGTCACGCGAGCTGAACGCAGGGATGCTGCGTATCGTGGTGCCGCACGTGACGCCCTCGTCCAATAACCAGCAGGTTATGGCGCTGTTTAATCATCATAAATCGCTGATTGGCCTGCCGGTGCTGGAACTGAACCGGCCCATTGGCATGATCAACCGCCATATTTTTCTTTCTCAGATGAGCCGCCCGTTCTTTCATGAACTGTACGATCAGAAAAGCTGCATCGCGTTTATGGATAAAACGCCGCTGATCGTTGAGGCCAGCGCCGGGCTGGATTATCTGGCGGATCGGGTAATCGAAACCGGTGATAAAGCGGTGATGGAAGGCTTTATTCTCACCGATGACGGGCATTATGTGGGCATCGGGCTGGGTATCGATCTGATTAAAACCGTTTCTGAGCTCCAGGCGAAGCAGCACCAGCAGATTATGCAGAGCATCGAATATGCGCGGGTGATCCAGGAATCAATGCTTAACCGCTCGCGCCAGTCGATGGAAACCCATCTCGACGACTGGTGCCTGTACTGGCATCCGCGCGACTGCGTGGGCGGCGACATCTACGCCTTTTACCCGTTCGATCACGGCTGGCTACAGGTGATGGCCGATTGTACCGGGCACGGCGTGCCTGGCGCGTTTATGACGTTTATTTTCGCCTCGGCGCTGGAAAAAGCGCTGACTCAGGTACCGCCCCATGAGCCTGAGCGGCTGTTGAGCATCATCAACCAGCACATTAAACACACCCTGAGCCAGCTCCATCCCAGCGCAGAGAAAAGCCAGTCTAACGACGGCTGCGACGCTATCGCGCTGTTTGTTGATACCGAAAACAGCAGGCTGGTATGGGCCAATGCCCAGATGCACGCTTTTCAACTGGCAGCCGAGGCGGATGCGGTCACGACACTGAGCGGCGACCGCAAAGGCCTGGGCTATACCGATACGCCCTCGGATTACCAGTGGCAGCGCCATCAGTGCCCGCTCAGGCGCGGCGATCAGTTGCTGATTGTTAGCGACGGCGTCACCGACCAGATTGGCGGCGAGCGCGGGATCATGTTCGGCAAAAAACGCATCCAGGCGCTGCTGTTGCAGGCGCGCGCGCAGCCGATGGCGCAGCGTTCCGACGCGCTGCTGGCCGCGTTAAAAAGCTGGCAGGGCGAACAAATGTGCCGGGACGACATGACATGGTTTGGCTTCCGCTGGTGAGATGCAGATGAAAATGAACGACATTCAGGTAAAAGAAGCGGTACTGATGCCCCTGTTCGGGTTGTCGCGCCACAGTGACGTCGCGCTGTTTTATACCGGCTATTTTTCCCAACAGAACATTATTGCGATGGGGGAGGTCATTCGGGTCTGGCTGGATAAGCACGAATCCTCATCGGTCATTCGCCGTCGCCTGTTTTCTGTGTTCGTCGAGATGGGGCAGAACATTGTCCGCTACTCGTCGGACGAACGCTATTTGTGTACCGGGCAGGAAGAGCTGCGCTTCGGCTCGCTGTGCTTCCACACCGATCATCGCCATTACTACCTTGAAACCGCCAATCTGGTGGGCGAAGAGGCGTCATCGTTACTCCAGACCAACCTTGAAGTCTTGCGCAGCATGACGCAGGACGAAATTAAACAGGCCTGGAAACAGGGCCTGCGCAGCGAAGCGCCACCGACCAGCAAAGGCGCGAATATCGGCTTGCTGACTATGGCGCGAGACACCAGCGAACCGCTGGAATATCGCTTACATCCACTGGCGGCCAGCCCGTTGTCCGCCTTCCACCTGAAGGCAACCTTTTGCCATGACTGAAACTACGTTAACACCGTCCATCGCGCTTGCCGCCACGCACTCCACCCCGGAAGTCCATTTTGATTTTCCGGGCTGCCGCCTGATGATCAAAGGTGAAGCCTACCCTGAAAACGCCGCCGCGTTTTTTCGTCCGCTGCTGGAGGCGGTTGAGACATGGCTTCAGGAAAGCGCCGTTCCGCACCCCGTGGCGGTTCACGTGGCGCTGAGCTATTTCAACAGTTCAAGCACCAAACTGCTGTTTGAGTTTTTTGACGCGCTGAACCGCTTTGCGCAGGCCGGAAAGCCATGCCATTTGCACTGGTATTACGATGCCGAGGACGATATTTCCGAAGAGTTCGGCCAGGAACTGAGCCTTGATTTCCCGGCGCTGAACGTCACGCTGATTGCGGATTTGAGCGCATGTTAGATATTAATGAATTATTCAGGGACGAATTTTCGGTACTGGAGGAGGCGCGGAAAGCTGCCGCCAACGCCTCGCTGCCTGCGGACGCCTGCCGCGAAGAGTTGCTGGTGTTGGCTCTGCGCTATCAGCGCCTGATCCGCGAATCCTACCGGCTCATTTCCCGCAGCGACCGCGCGGAACGCGAGTTAAACCGTATCAACGAGCAGCTACAACAACTGGCGAAACAGCTGGAATACGAGGCGACGCACGATCCTCTGACGGCGGTATTTAACCGCAGCGCCATTATCAATCAGATCAACCAGGCGCTGGCTCAGGGCAATGTGGCGCTGATCCTGCTGGATATCGATCATTTCAAACGGATCAACGATGAACACGGTCATCCGATGGGCGATAAAGTGATTTGTTCACTGGTGGCGCGGGTCCGCCGCGCGGTGCCGGAGTTTGCGGCTATTGGCCGGGTGGGGGGTGAAGAATTTACCCTTCTGCTGCCCAACGCGCGGATTGAGGACGCCATGATCACGGCGGGTTATATCCACGCTTCGCTGAACGCCTCGCCGCTGGACGTGATGCCGGATCAACTGGTCACTGCCAGCATCGGCGTTAGCCTCGGAATGCGCGGTAGCGATTTTGAGTCGTTATACAGCGCGGCGGATACCGCGCTTTATTGCGCAAAACACCGTGGCCGAAATCAGGTCGCGCTGCACGATGCGTTTTTTCGCGGCGCAGGTGAAGCCCGAACACTTAAAATTTATTCAGCCTGAAAAGATGATTTTTTTCCTTTTTTAGCCAACTGGCTGGCTTATATATCACGCCGCCTTTGCGGAGGATCAGGCAGAGCTTATTGCCAATGCGTACCGGGAAAAAAAGATCGTTTATCGCGCCTTTTTTATGAACCAGCCAATGCGAAAACATAATAATCTCCATTACCAAGTTGATGGTTAAGTATCAAAGTGTTAACGGAAACAACAAAACATGAATTGCCATCCTCTTTATATTTAGAATGAAACGTGGGGTTTTGTATCAGAACAATCCTGGACCCACGGTCATTATTTAAACGTTACAGCCTGAAAATAATTAAGATCCGCCATAAGTACGGCGCAAAATAAATAATATGATATATCCCTGATTATTCCCGGTGGGTTTAAACGCAGCGGCAAATAAGCGTGACGGCACAACGCGCTATACCTGGAAAAACCTGATAAAGATTTTTCTGTATGACAAAGTCGGCAGCCTGAACCATACTTTTACTGCTGAAAATATCCCAGACACTGAGGAGGCATAATGAAATTATTCGTGAATCTGAACGTTGACGAAAAAGAAAAAGACGATCCGACCAACGCACCAGAATCGGGCGATAAAAAACCTGAACAGAAATAGCGGTTGTGAGTTTATGCCACCGGGCGATGGCCCGGTGGTTGTAAGTATTTCACTTATGTGATGAAACTCTTTCACTTTAATGACCTGAACTCTCTTTCCTTGCGCTATCCCCGGTGCAGACCTAAAAACTTATTCTTTATCCCTTAATTGATTATGGCCTTTATGCGCATACTCCTCTGACGACTCTATTTCTTAGCCTGGCTGGTTGTTATTTCCAAAAATTTAAAGGTATTCTGAGACTGCTTAAGCTCGCTACGCGGTGCTTATCTCCTTAGCACGTCTTCTACGCAAAAGGACTTGATTTGATGCTTTCGACGTTAATCTACCGGAGTCGCTTAAAATCAGGGTTTAGCCCTGAACAATTACCGCCGCTGGTAGCCAGGGCGCAGGCGAAAAATGAAAGCTTACAAGTCACGGGCATCCTGCTGTTTGACGGTACGCATTTTCTTCAGGTCCTTGAAGGACCGCTGGAATCAGTCAACTTCCTGTACCGAACCCTCTGCAAGGACCCCCGGCACGATAGCGTGGTAGAGCTGATGCGCGATTATGCGCCGCGGCGGCGCTTCAATAATCTGGGCATGGAGCTGATCGACCTACGCAGCGCACAGCAGAGCGCAATGTTTCGTATGCCACTCATCAAGCGTTCGCGGTTTTTCGACCTGGCAGGCGATGATCGCGTCTACAAATTTATTAAAGCGTTTATCAAGGGCGACTGGAAAAGCCTGTTAACGCACAGCACCGAGCCACGCGACTGGTCGTTTATCCAGGATAGCCGGGCCTTTGACTCTATCACCGTGCCTCTGGCGTCAGCGCAGCCCTGCCAGTTTGCCCTGCAACCCATCGTTGAACCACTGGAAGGAAAAATCAGTTCTCTTGAAGCGTTGATCCGCAGCCCGGACGGTGGTTCTCCCCAGGAATTTTTCAGCACCATCCCGCACGATAAATTGCATGAAGCCGACCTCTATTCCAAAGCCTGGGCCTTTGCGCTGGCCAATAAAATCGGCATTGGCGACCATAAGATCTCCATTAATTTACTGCCGATGTCGCTGGTAACGGTGCCGAACGCGGTGAATATTTTGCTGGAGCAAATCGCCCGGAACGGTCTGGTGCCGGAGCAGGTGATCGTCGAGGTGACGGAAGATGAAGTGATTTCCCGCTTCGACGCGTTTCAGGTCGCGGTGCGCGAGTTGCGTTCAGCGGGCATTGGCCTGGCGATTGACGATTTTGGCTCCGGGTTTGCCGGGCTGTCGTTATTAACCCGCTTCCAGCCGGATAAATTGAAAATCGACCGCAGTATTGTCAGCGATATTCACGTGCATGGGCCAAAACAGGCGATTGTGCAGGCGATCCTGAGTTGCTGTTCGGCGCTGGAAATCAGCGTCGTCGCCGAAGGCGTGGAGAAAGTGGAGGAGTGGTGCTGGCTGGAGGCTGCGGGCGTTCAGCGCTTTCAGGGTTTCTTATTCGCAAGACCGGTACTGAACGGCGTTCCAGACGTGCTCTGGCCGGAGCGGGTGCTGTAAGGCACTGCCGCCGTTAAGCATATGCTCAACGGCGGCGTAACGGCTATTCGTCCTCTTTAACCCAGAAGCGGTTTCCGGCTAAGGCATCCGCCGCGCAGATCAGCGCTAAATGGCTTAAGCCCTGCGGCACGTTGCCGCGCCATTCGCCGGTACGTACGTCGAACATCTCATTGAAGGTTTCGACGTTGCCCTTATCGCACAGCGTTTCCAGGATGTGGTTCATATAACCCCGGGCTTTTTGCCGATCCCCCAGCCGCGCCCAGGCTTCCACCAGCCAGAACGAGCAGGCGACAAACGTACTCTCTTCGCGCTCCACTTCGCTGTAGCGGTAAAGCATCGGGGTGCCGTGCCCCAGTTCCTCGACTATCGCGTCATAGGTGGATTTCATGCGATCCGGGTTCACCTTTAGCCCGTAATACCACACCAGGCCCAGCGCGGCGTCGAGTTGGTCGGTCCCGGCATAAAAGGTGTACGCCTGCTTTTCTTCAGACCAGCAGTGGGTTTCCACCCATTCGCTGATGCGCGTTTTTTCACGTTCCCAACGATGCAGCCAGGTTGTTTCGATATGGCCTTCCTCCGCCAGGCGTATGGCGATATCCAGTGTGATCCAACAGGCGATTTTCGAATGGGTGTAATGACGGCGCTCGTGCAGTTCCCAGATGCCGGAATCGTCCTGCCGCCACAGGTCAGCGCATTCATTGGCAAGCTTCGCCAGCAGGCGCGCGGTGGTGAGATCCAGCACGTGCCCGGCGTTAACGAACAAAAACGCCGTCTCCAGCATATCGCCATACATGCTGAGCTGCTGCTGGCTCTGGGCGTTATTGCCGAGCCGCACCGGCTGGGAGCCCATATAGCCATCCAACGGCAGGAATTTTTCGTCCGGTACGATATCGCCATCCAGGGTGTAGCAGGCCCGCAGCGACCCTTCGTGGCGAATAATGGTGTTAGTCAGCCAGGAAAACGCCGCTTTGCACTCCGCCAGCGCGCCGATAAACGCGAAGGCGCGAATAATCAGGCAGGCGTCGCGGATCCAGGCGTAACGGTAATCGTAATTTTTAATCCCGCCGATACCTTCCGGCAGCGAGGTGGTTGGGGCCGCTGCCAGCGCGCCGGTAGGGGAGTAAAGCAGGAATTTCAGCGCCAGCGCCGAGCGGTTAACATGGGTTTTGAACTCACCCTGATAGGTTAAATGCTCGGTCCAGTGCCGCCAGGCGTGGTCGCTGTTCTCGATACGCTCGTCAATCGATTCCATGGTCGGCACCGCCAGCGGCTCCTTCTGGCTGACCAGCAAGGCGACCAGGGTACGCTCGCCTTCACGCACCGTAAAAGACCCTTCGATCCTCTGGTCATCTTTTAGCGTGCAATCCATCTCGTCTGGCGTTCGCAGCATCGCCATTAAATCGCCGATGTGCACCACGTCGCCCAGCCGGGACGGCGCGATCCACGGGGCGCGGGTGCAGGCCGCCGTGCCGGGCGCGAAGGTGAGCTTAAGCTGCACCTCGCCTTTTACGCCTTCAATACGCCGCGCCAGTTCACACCACGGCAGGCGGCCAGCGAACGTACTGTTCAGGGATTCCGTGAAGCGGACCTCGCCGGTGGGCGTTTTAAAGCAGGTTTCCAGCACATTGCTGTTTTCCCGGTATCGCCGTTCGACCTGATAATCGCCTGACGGCGCTATCTGGAAATAGCCGCCTTGGTTAGCGTCAAGGATCCGGTCAAACAGCGGCGGCGAATCCATATTGGGGGCGCACCACCAGTCGATGGCACCGTCTGGTGCTATCAGGGCGACGGAACGTCCGTCGCCGATGGCGGCATAATCGCCGAGGCCCGCATAGCCGTCGATGCGTTGGTGATGGTGGTACGACTGGTTTTTCATCAGGCAATCCCCTTGCGCCAGCAGCGGTCGTCGGTAGCGACGACCGTCTAATTATAGCGTTCCTGTACCGCCGTCTGAGCACCACACCTGGCCGGAAGCAAATGAACAGACGTCAGAAGCGAAGGTGACATACAGCGGCGCGATTTCCGCTGGCTGGCCAGGGCGGCCCAGCGGTGCGGTCGCGCCGAACTGCATGACTTTCTCTTGCGGTTGGCCGCCGCTGGACTGTAACGGTGTCCAGTACGGGCCTGGCGCGACGGCGTTAACGCGGATGCCTTTCTTGCCCAACTGTTTCGCCAGCGACTTGGTGAAGGCCACGTTACAGGCTTTGGTCTGGGCGTAGTCGAGCAGAATATCGCTGGGGTTATAGGCCTGTACCGAGGAGGTGTTGATGATCACTGCGCCTTCCTGGAGATGCGGCACGGCGGCTTTGGTGATCCAGAACGGGGCATATACGTTAGTTTTAAAGGTATCGTCGAAGGCTTCGGTGGTCAGTTCTTCAATCGATTCGCAATATTGTTGGCGACCGGCATTGTTCACCAGAATATCCAGACCGCCCAGTTGTTGAACGGCTTTTTCAACTAATTGTTGGCAAAAGGTTTCTGAACGAATATCGCCAGGAATAGCGACGGCTTTTTTTCCTTCTGAGGCAATTAAGGCAATCACCGCAGCCGCATCGGTTTCTTCTTCCGGCAGATAATTAATCGCCACGTCTGCGCCTTCACGGGCAAATGCAATCGCCACGGCGCGGCCAATACCGGAATCACCGCCGGTGATTAATGCTTTTTTCCCTTCCAGTTTACCCGAGCCAATATAACTGGTTTCGCCATGATCGGGCAGTGGCTTCATTTCTGAGGCCAGGCCTGGTGCTTTTTGCGGTTGCTCAACAAAAGGTGGGCGGGGGTAGTGAAGATGGCGTTTATCATTAATCGTCATGGTTCGCGTCTCGTTTATGTGCGGGATTAATAAAGGTAGACTCCAGACGGCGAACCCGCGAATAGTTTTAATTTTTGTTCGGATATTTAATGGACTTTACATAGCTTTTCTTGAGTAATTTTCAGAATGTTCTATGAGGCGAAAATAAATGCTTAAGCGGTTAATCACGTTTAAACATCAATAATGATCAAAAAGCGCCTGGAAAATATATTTATCAGCGCGGGAATTCTCTTAATTTTATTCGTTACCGTTTTCTGATGCTATTTTATAGCGGGTAAGCCTACTTACCAATAAGCAAGCGAAGCGCCTAATTTTTAATGATACAATACATCATATATCTTTACGTGTTTATTAGTCCCTGATTATGCTGGGGAATAATTATTGCGCGAACGCATTTAGCCGGTTAATAAATAAACGTATATTTTTACGACAGAAGGGTCCACACTAGTCCTCCATCCCCGGATTAAATCCGACGGCAATTCTCCCCTCACTAAGGGGTTCGAATGAAAACTTTTTCAACTGAAGCCATTTGCGCGATTACCGGCAGCCACCCGGCCTGTCTCGAACGGTGGTCAAAAGCAGGATTAATCAGCCTCCACGATTCAGAAACCGGCTGGAAAGTTGAGCAGATTGGCGATATTCATCATGTCGTTAATATGGCGGCTAGCGGCGCAACGCTGAATGAAATACGCCAGTGGCAATTAGAAGGAAAACAGTCCTGGACGCCCGGCTGGTCTGCCCATCGCGGCGAATTATTATGGCAGCTTGAATATGGTTCTGACCGGACGCTGGCGCGACTGATGCGGCAAATTGACCATGATTATTGCGGCGATGATTATATTAAGCACGTGCTGCGGCCATTAAATAAATGGCTGCGTGAAGAAGATATCATGAGCGGCGCGGCGCAACGCCTTTTCCGCTTCCATGGCGCGGTATTGCACCGTGCCCAGTGCGTTATGCGTCATGCCTGGCGTAATAAACGGGTGCCGCTGTTCCTTGAAGCCATCAGCGTCGAAGATGAGACCGATGTCTGGATGGAAGCGATCCGGCTGACGCGCCAGGGTTTCGATGTTGAACTCTCCTCGCGGGTAAGCGATACCCCGGCGGTTTCAACCCAACGCTATGAACACCATTTGTTGTGGTGCAGTACCGGGATCAGCAGCAACAAACACAGCCAGTTTCTTGCAAAGCTTGATGCCGGGCAGCCGATTCGCCTGTGCGGGCCAGATACACGCATTACGCTGTCATGATGGCGCGTGGTGCGCAACCTCATGCCGGGTAAGCTGACGATAACGCGCGTCGGCTTGCTCCAGCATCTCCTCCGATACCGAGACTTCCCATCCGCAGTGAAACAGATACCAGGCGACTTCATCCACCAGGGTGTATTCCATGAGCCGCGTGTCGCTGCCGCGAATAAACAATCCCAGGGTCAAAATGCCGGGCAAATCCTCCAGGATACGGATCTCCGACATGCGCGCCGGTAAGTAGCAAAAAAACTGCGCCATCAGATCCTGAATGATGCTCTCCAACGGCAGCCCCGGCGCGATGTACTGTATGGGAAGCGGCATTTCTACCGGTAAGTGTGAATCATCAATGGCGTAAGTTTTGCCGTATACCGCAAGTCGGGCATTGGCTTTATCAAAATTACGTGCCAGCCAGGTTAAATTAATCAGCGCCATTTGTTTACGCGCACACTTTTTAACACGTCGCACATCCAATGCGTTTCGAAAGATATCCAGCATCATAAATGTTATGCCTTGCCAAATGCGAAATAAGTCATGCTTTTATTTTGTCGCTATTACGCGATTATTTATCCTATTTTGCCGTAAACCCACTAAGGCGAAAATTAAATTGTGTTAGAAGACATTAACTTCAGATTAATCCTGAACCTGGGTGGGAGGATTATTAACGCTTTTATCACATTATCTGGTCTAACAGCATGAAATATATGACGATTGGTATGTGCTTAAGGGTTGTTGTAGTGAATGTAAATTGAGTGAGTTATAACCCGCTGTTAAGGTTGGCCTCTCGAAAAGGCTATTCGAACCGGGTTCCCACCCTCTGGTAAGGAGCAAATCAATCAGCGATTAATGGTTATGCTTAAGTCATTATTTATTATTTTATTGGTTATTATTTCACGGGTAACCTTTGCGGCTGAATTATCCCCAGAATTGCATTCATCACTCTTTCAGGTAAATCGAATGCATGGCGGCAGAATGTTTATTGCCCGCGATGTCACCAATGAAGTATTGAAGGCGCGCTTATTAAAGCAATATGCCGCCTGGAAAGGCACCCATTATCATATGGGCGGTAGCAGCCACCGTGGCGTGGACTGCTCGGCGCTGATGCAACACCTGTTTTCTGAATCCGCCGCGTTATCGCTGCCGCGTACCGCCGCAGAACAAATGCGCCACGGTAGGGCGGTTTCGCGCGGTGAATTAAAGCCCGGCGATTTGGTGTTTTTCAAAACGGGCTGTAGCCAGCGCCACGTGGGGGTGTTTATTGGCGGCGATGAATTTATCCACGCTTCGACCAGCCAGGGCGTAACGATTTCGTCCCTGAGCAATGACTACTGGCGCGCGCACTATCAGGCGGCGCGCCGTATAGCGGCTTAAACGCCTGCCATGACGCTGACAGTGAGGTCAAACGGATGGGCGGCGCAGACGGCAATCATCGCCGTGGTGCCGTGGTGCCATCCGGTAAACAAATTCTGCTGGTTAAGCGACTCGGGCGACACGTCCAGCGCCGCCATTTGCCAGACGCTGCCGCCGCGTTGTTTCAGTACCGCTTCCCGCAGCGTCCAGCCGCGCCAGAAGGCCAGTAACTGTTCAGCGTGCGGCAGGGCGGCTAAGCGCTGGCGTTCAGCCTCACCGAAGTAATCTGCGGCGATGCGCTGCCAGGCGCGGCGCGGGCGCAGGATCTCAATATCCACGCCGACCGGCGCGCGGTCGTCAATGGCCAGCACGATCCGGTCGCCACTGTGGCTCATATTGAAATGCGGCGCGCCGGGGCGGGCAAAGGTGGGTTTGCCGTGCTGATTGTAAGTGAGTGCCTGCAAGCTTTCTGACGGGCAATGCGCCGCCAGCATCACCCGGCCCGCCAGCCAGCTCTGGCGGCGCGGGCCTTCGGGCGCAGCGGCGGCGATATCCGCTGGCAACCAGCGCGCCACCACTTCCGGCGCGCTGAGCTGCGCAATTTCACCTTTAATCAGCCGCAGCATGGTTACGACCAGCGGCGGATCACCAGCGACGTGTTAATGCCGCCAAAGGCGAAGTTGTTACTTTGCAGGAACTCGCAGTCGATATAGCGCGGTTCGCCCATGATGTAATCCAGCGCGCCGCACTGCTCGTCGGGCTGCTGGAGGTTCAGGGTTGGGGCGAACCAGCCTTCACGCATCATCTCCAGGCTCATCCAGGCCTCCAGCGCGCCGCACGCGCCGAGAGTGTGCCCGAAGTAGCTTTTCAGTGATGAGATTGGCGTATGCGCGCCGAACAGCGCTTCGGTCGCCTGGCTTTCGGCGATGTCGCCGCGATCGGTGGCGGTGCCGTGGGCGCTGATATAGCCGATATCACGCGGCCCGAGGCCCGCCATCTTCAGCGCTTTTTCGATGCATATCTGCATGGTTTCCCGCTGTGGCTGGGTAATATGCGCCGCATCGCAGTTGGTGGCGAAGCTGACAATCTCGCCGTAAATCATTGCGCCGCGCGCTTTGGCGTGCTCCAGCTCTTCGAGGATCAGCGTCCCCGCGCCTTCGCCAATCACCAGGCCATCGCGGTTTTTATCAAACGGCGACGGGGTGGTTTTCGGCGCGTCGTTGCGCTGGCTGGTGGCGAACAGCGTATCGAATACCGCCGCTTCTGACGGACACAATTCTTCCGCACCGCCCGCGACCATTACCGTCTGATAACCGTGGCGAATCGCTTCCCAGGCGTAGCCAATCGCCTGGCTGCCGGAGGTGCAGGCGCTGGACGTGGGGATCACCCGGCCTTTCAGTCCGAAGAACAGCCCGGTATTCACCGCCGTGGTGTGCGGCATCATCTGCACATAGGTGGTGCCGGTGATGTTATTGGTGTGCTTCTCGGTGAGCATGGTGGCGAATTCGCTCACCGGCCCGGTGCTGCCGGTGGAAGAACCATAGGCAATCCCGGTTTCGCCATTAGTGAGCACTTCCTCACCAATTAATCCCGCCTGTTCAAGCGCCAGTTCGGTGGCGCGGGTCGACATCAACGATACCCGGCCCATTGAGCGGATGCGTTTGCGGGTGTAATGCTCCGGCAGCGCGAAATCGTCTATCGGCGCGCCCAGCAGCGTGTGCAGCCCGTCGTAAACCTGCCATTCCGGCATATGACGCACGGCGTTTTCGCCCTGTTTAAGCCGGGCCGCTACCTGTTGCCAGGTTTCGCCAAACGCGGTGACCCCGGCCATACCGGTAATAACAACGCGACGTGTCATAACATGCCTCCGTTTACAGAGATAACCTGGCGGGTGACGTAACCGGCGATATCCGACATCAGGTAGCTGGCGAGCCCGGCGACGTCGTCCGCCTGGCCCATACGTTTCATGGGAATCATGCTCATCGCCTCTTTCAGCGCGGCCTCTTCCATGTCAATCATCCCGGTGTCGATCAGGCCGGGGGCGATACAGTTAACGGTGATGTTGCGCTTCGCCAATTCGATAGACAGCGCTTTGGTCGCCCCGATAATCCCGGCTTTGGCGGCGCTGTAGTTCACCTGGCCACGGTTGCCCATGATCCCGGAAACCGATGACAAGGTGATAATGCGCCCGCCGCTGCGCAGGCCAATCATCGGCATCACGCAGGGCTGGATAACGTTGTAAAAACTGTCGAGATTGGTGTGTATCACGCCGTCCCAGTCCTCATCGCTCAGCGCCGGGAACGCGCCGTCGCGGGCGATGCCGGCATTGCTTACCACGCCGTACCACGCGCCGTGGGCGTCGATGTCCTGTTCAATCGCTGTGCGGCACTGCTCGCGGTTGCCCACGTCAAAACTCAGCAAACGGCCCTGGCCGCCCGCCGCCGCGATCTGCTCCAGCGTCTGCTGTGCGCCTGCCTGGTCGCGATGGTAATGCACGCCGACGGTAAACCCGTCCGCAGCCAGTTTAACGGCGATGGCCCGGCCAATGCCTTTGCTGGCCCCGGTGACCAGAACTGAACGACTCATTGTGGTGATCCCTGGTTAAATAACTGTGCTAATTCAGCCTCGTCCGGCTGAAAAGTATTAATACGTCCCGTCGCCACGGGCTGCTCGCCCTGGTAAATCGTTGCCTCAAAGCTGCCGAAGCGGCTGTCCTGCATCAGCAACTGTACCGCGATATCCAGCGTGGCGTCGGCGGGGAAGTGGCTGACTGTAGATTCCAGATCCCGCGCGCCCAGCACCATGCCGAGCGAAATTCGCTTTTCGCCCTGCTGGTGGCGATGCCAGCCGGACCAGACGCCGACGGTCTGCGCCATCAGTTCCAGCGCGTACCAGCCGGGCAGGCGGCCTTCGCTATCCAGAAACGACGCAAGCACGCCGTCCGCGCTGAGCGCAACCCGGCAACGGGCGCTGTCGGCGCTGACGTTCAGTACCTCGTCCAGCAAGAGCATCGGCGCCTCGTGGGGTAAATAATCGCCTGGGGCGAGATAACCGCTCATCAACATCTCCCAATAATCAGGCTGGCATTATTGCCGCCGAACGCGAAGGAATTCGACAGGATAACCGGACGGGCCAGCGGCGCGGGGGTGTGCAGCAAACCGCATTCCGGTAGGCTGTCGTCCGGCGTCGAGTTGCGGAAGTCCTGAGCCGGTAAATCCAGCCCGCGTAGCAATATCAGCGCGCTGAGCGCCGCTTCGGTGACGCCCGCCGCGCCCAGGGTATGCCCGGTTAAGTGCTTGGTAGAACTGCCTGGCGTGGAGGTGCCGAAAATCGCGTTTACCACTTTCGACTCAATCTGGTCGTTAAGCGGCGTGGCGGTGCCGTGCAGATTGATATAGCCGATATCCTGCGGCGTCAGCCCGGCGTCCTGCAACGCCTGGTGAATCGCCCGGATCGCCCCTTCGCCTTCGGGATGCGGCGCGGAAATATGAAACGCGTCGCTGGATTCGCCCACGCCCAGCAGCGCCAGCGGCTGCGGCTCGCGGGTGAGTAGCAGCAGGCCCGCCGCCTCGCCAATGGTGATACCGCAACGCTCGCGGGCGAACGGCCGGCAAAGGGTAGTGGAAAACGACTCCAGGCTGTCGAAACCGTTCACCGGCATCCGGCTGAGCGAATCCGCGCCGCCGACAATCGCCACATCCACCAGACCGGCTTCAATCAGGCGGCGGCCACTGATAATGGCGCGGGCGCTGGAGGAGCAGGCGGTGGAAAGGGTATACGCCGGGCCTGCGAGTTCAAGATACTGGCTCAGGAAGCGCGACGGATCGCCCAACTCCTGCTGGTAATAGTGCCAGTTATCGTCGCGCTCGCGGTGATGGTGATGGCTCACAAACCGGTCGCCCTCATCCAGCCCGGAAGTGCTGGTGCCGAGGATCACCGCCACGCGCGCGTTGCCGTAGCGGGCAATGGCGTCATCCACCTGCGGTTTGATCTGGGCCAGCGCTGCCAGCAGCAACTGGTTATTGCGCGAGCGGTGGGCGGCAAGATGCGCGGGAATAGCGGGCAGGTCGCCCTCTACGCCGCCCAGCACCGCGTCCTCGCCGTTAACCAGCCAGCCCTGGCGCGGTTTCATGCCCGGCGCGACGCCGAGTGAGAGATGACGGGCGATATCGTCGAGCGTGTTGCCCAATGCATTGACCATACCAATCGCAGAAATATAAATCATATCAGTCACCAAGATATTGAATGGTGATGTGGTAATGGAACACGTGCTGCTCAATGCTGATCGGCTCACGTTTGCCTTTGCGCAGCAGGTAGGTGATTTCCGTCACCAAGTTGCCGCTGCCGTCGCGCAGTTCACGGCGATCGTTGATATCACGCAGCGTCCAGCCTTTCGGCAACTGGGTTTGCCAGGCGGCGAGCGGCCAGTGGCTCAGCATCACGTCCGCCAGCACCTGGCTGGCAGGCGGCAGTTGCGGCACCACAATTGACTGCTCGGTATGGATGCCCGCTTTATCATAGGTCAACAAAAACAGGCGGATGCCCACCGATGACAGCCCGGCCAGCGAGAGCTTTTGCTCATCGGCGTTGAGCAACACCAGCAGCGATTGGGTTTGCCCGTTAAAGCTACCGGTCAGCAATTGTTGAGAACTTACCGCCGGGGTGATGCCCGGCGGTGGTAGCGTCACCTGTACCCCCGGCTTCAGCCAGGCTTTAGGGCGTGTTTCTGTTGGCGTGGAGTGGCTGCAACCCGCGAGCCACAGCGCCGCCAGCAACAAGCCCGCGCGCCAGAGTGTCTGCTTCATCGTTTCTTTCTCTCTTTTCGGTCCGGCATCGCCAGCGGCGATAGCACGAAGGCGGTGAAAATCCCGCTGCACAAGACAATCCCAAAGCTGGCGATCGCCTGGGTACTGCTGAACACCAACATCCCGAGGGTCAACAGCGCAGTGATCATCGCCACGGTGACGGCGAGCAGCGAGGTCAGCGGCGTGCCGCGCGGATTGCTGAAAAACAGCGTGTAATTAATCCCGATCCCTAATACCAGCACCAGCGCCAGCAGGGAAAACAGGTTCAGACTGTGGCCGGTAAACGCCAGCACCGCAAGGCCGGTGGTGAGCGACAGCAGCGACGGTACCAGGCTTATCGCGCCTTTGCGCAGGCCAAGCCGCGCCACCGCGCCGATGGCAATCACCACCAGCGCCACGCCCAGCAAGCCGCCCAGCAGGGTGCGGTACAGCGCGAACAGACTGTCGAAACTGGCTTTGCGATCGACCCACACTACGCCCGTGGCCTGCTCCGCCAGTTGATTCAGCGCATCGCTGGCCTTCACGCCGTTGACCGGCACCAGTACGCCGCTCTGGCCATCTTTCAGGGTGATCCACATCAGCCGCCAGCCTTCGCTCACCGGGCTGTTCAGCCACTGCTCCGGCGTAACTGGCATCGGGCGGGTATCCGGTTCATTCAACGTAATGCCCGCCTGGCTCAGCACCTGGCGTACGGTCGGCACGCTCTGTCCAATCAGCGCCACATCCTGCTGCTGGCGGGCGAGGGAGTTGAGCGGGATCTGCCGCCAGCTCTCAATCAGCCTCTGCTCTTTGGCCTGCGCCAGCGCTGGCGTAAAGGCTTCGAGGCGCTGGAGCGTCTGCTCAGGGGTATCGCCGTACACCACGAACCACTTCTGGTCGACGCCCTGGCCGGTCAGCGCGGTGATGGTTTTTTCCTGGGCCAGAATATCGGCGGGCAGCGCCTGGAGTTGGGCGATATCATCATTAACTTTCAACAGGCTAAACCCGGCGATGGAGACCGCCACCAGCGCCACCGGCAACCCAATGCGCAGTGCATTGTTGCGCCGCCAGGCCGCCAGCCAGCGCATTAGCCATACCATGCCCGGCACCGGACGCACCGGTAAACGGCGGCACAGCCACGGATGCCAGAAAATCACCGTCAGGCACGAGGCGCTCAGACCCGCCGCCGCGAACAGCGCCATCTGGCGGATGCCGGGAAACGGCGCGAGCATCATGATCAAATAGGCTGCCACGGTGGTGAGCAGCGCCAGCAGCAGCGCGTTGCGCACTTTGGTGAGGCTTTGCCACGGCGACATCTCCGCACCGTGCACCATGCGTTCGGTCAGATAGTAGAGCGTGTAATCCGCCGAGATGCCGATGATGCTCATGCTCATCACCAGGGTCATTAAATGCAGTTCGCCGAACACCATCAATACCGACACGCTGCCCGCCAGCGCGCCGACGCCCACCGACAGCAGGCACAGCAGCAGCGGCGTCACCGAGCGGAACACCGCGACGATCAGCAAAATCACGCCCAGCACCGTGGCGACGCCGAGGGTCGAGACATCGTGCTTCGCCTGCTGGCTGGCATAATCGCTGTAGAACAGCGTGCCGCGCGACAGCACCTGCGCCTGCGGGAATTCGCTTTTCAGTTTGGTTTGCAGCGCGTTCAGCGTTTCCACCATCCGGTGGGTTTGCTGCATATCGAACGATGAACCGGCCAGCTCGCCGTGCAGCAGATACCAATTGTTCCCTTGCGCATCCTGGGCCACCAGCCAGCCGTTGAGTAGCCGCAGGTGGCTGGCGTTTTGCGCCAGATTCATTTGCGCGCCGCGCACCAGCATCAGCGGATCGTGCTGTAGCTCCTTGCCGCTGACACCGGAAAATGCCGAATAGACCTGGGATAAAATCCACTGCGCCTGGGCGTTGCCGCCGTCCTGCAACCGGGCGCGGGTCGCGCTGTCGAGGCTGCCGTTGCGGTGCGTAAAGAAAAACTCGCCCCACGCCTGCTGCGCGGCGGCATCCACCGGGCCGCCGACTTTCGCCAGCGCGGGTTGCTGACGCAACAAATCCAGATAGCGTTGGGCGACAGAGGGATCGGCCTGTTTGCCGGGGCTGACCATCCACACCAGTTGCTGGTCGAGGCGCTGCATAAAGCCGTCGTTAAGCGCTGGCGGCACTGCCCCCAGGCTCTGGCTCGGCAGCAGCGCCAGCACCGAACTGTTGATCCGCGCGCCGGGCAGCAGCGCCGCCAGCGTTGCCGCTAATACCAGGCAAACCGCCAGCCAGACCAGCGCGCCGCTGCGCCGGGGCTTAGAATGCAAAACGTTGGCGTTCGTCATCGGTCAGGGTCGCTGGCGTCAGGCGGTGTTGGCTGAAGGTAATGTGGGTTTTATCACCCTGTTTGTCGTCTAACTGGATGGCGTCCAGATAGTCGCTGCCGTTCAGCGTGATGGTGGCGAAGATTTTATCCAGCGGCGTGGTGATCGGCGTTAACACCAGTTGCCACGCGTTATTGCCTTTGTCCTGGAAATCGAGCCGGAAATTCTGCTCCAGCACCTTGCGGTCAGCCTGGAACAGGGCGCGCAGCAGGTGGTTAAACTGGAACATCTGCGGGTTGGTTTGCGCGGTGATCACCTGCGGCGCCTGGCCGTTGATCACCTGTACCATCTGGCTATCGTTAAGCATCAGCGTCATCGGGAACGGCGCGGTTTGCTGCCACAGCAGGCCGTTGTCCCGGGCGATGATCATCTCGCCAGAGGAGCGCAGCGGCTGGGGCATATCTTTAATCTGCCGCTCTTGAACAAAGTGCGCGCGCACCACCGGTTGGGCGGTAAAACGCTGTTGCAGGGTATCCAGCGTGACGGCGTGCACCAGCGGGCTGAGTAATAACAGGACAAGGGCCAGGGCTCTCATGGCGTCACTCCCATACGTTCGAAAAGAATAGCGGGGCTCACAAAGCAAAGTTCGCGGGTGGCTTCTTCCACCGCCACCTGGATGGTGTAGCCGGTGGTGGTGCGTTTGCCGGTGGCGGCGTCGAAAATTTCATAGCCGATGCGCAGGCGGTTCTCAAACTCCTCGATGCGCGCCCGCACCCGGATGCGCTGCTCAAAAGTCAGCACATCGCGGTATTTCACACGGGTATCGACCACCGGCCACAGATAGCCGGACGCTTTCATCTGGCGGTAGCCGTAATCAAACTGATTCAGCAGCGCCTCGCGGGCCACTTCGAAATAGCGGAAATAGTTGCCGTGCCACGCCACGCCCATCATATCGACATCGTGAAACGGGATGGTCAGCTCAACCTCGGCGGTAAAACGCGGATCGTTCAGCACCTGTTACTCCTTATCTTCATGGCGCGCCGCGTCGGGCAACTGCCAGAAATCGAAAAAATTAAACCAGTCGAGCGGCGAGCGCAGGGCGTAATGCTCAAGGCGCGCCGCATAGCGATCCACCGTCTCCTGCAACGCCTGCTGGCGGGTCGCGCGCGGCAGCGTCAGCGGGTCGGCAAACGGCTCGCAGTGCAGCACCAGACGGCCCTGTTCACGCAGCGCGAACAGCAACACCACCGGGCAGCGCAGCGCCGAGGCCAGGATAAACGGCCCTTGTGGGAACGGCGCGGGGCGGCCCATAAAGCGGCTCCAGATCACCCGCCAGTCGCCGCCGCGCTGCGGATTAACCGCGATGCGGTCGCCGACAATCGCCACCCATTCACCGGCATCGAGTTTCTCTTTTAGCAGCATCGCGGTGTCCGGCCCGATATGGCTGACCGGGATCAGGTTGACGCCCGCCTGCGGGGCCATCTCTTCCATAATCTGCTTAAAGCGCCGGGCGTTATCGGTAAACACCAGCGCATTGACGGTGCGCGCGCCGCTACGCTGGGCCAGCGCCCGGCAGGCTTCCACATCGCCAAGATGCGAGGCGAGGATCAGCTTGCCGTCCGGCCCGGTAATATCCAGCGCCGCTTCTGCGCCCTGCGCAAAAACGACCTGCTTACCGAGCTGTAGTTCGCCGCGCCAGCTGGCGACTTTATCGAGCATCGCGCTGCCGAAGCGCAAAAAGTGGCGGTAGCTGCTCAGGCGCGGGTGGTCCTGGATCTGCTGCGCGGCCCGCTGCTGTGTCACCGTGTCGATCCACTGCTGCGAGGCGCGTCGCGCGTCATGGGCCAGCAACCAATAAACGCCGACGACCGGGCGCAGCAGCAGCTCAAATGCGCCGCGTCCCAGCAAGCGCCAGACGGTCAGCATGATGCGCATCCCCAGCAGGCCCTTCACCTCTTCGGTGCGCGCCCAGTGCTGGCGGCGCTTGCGCATCACCAGGCCCGGCGCGCGCGGCAGCATGCCGAAGAACAGCCGGGTGTGCATCCAGGAGATGCGCAGGTTGTCGCGCAGGGCGTCAAAATGCGACAGCCCGTCCTGCGGGTAGGTGACGCGGGTCGGGATGAAATAGCTCGGGTGGCCGCGCCAGTAGAGGCGCACCATTACTTCGGTATCAAAATCCATGCGCCTGCCGAGGGCGATATGCTGCGCCAGCGCCAGCGTCGGCGCGACCGGGTAGACGCGAAACCCGCACATGCTGTCTTTCAGGCTCAGGGACAGGGTTTCAATCCACACCCACACATGCGTGACCCAGCGGCCATACAGGCGCGAGCGGGGGATAGAGTCGTCATAAATTGGTTGGCCGGAAATCAGCGCCTCGGGGTGGCGTTCGGCCTCAGCCAGAAACTGCGGGATATCTTCGATGGCGTGCTGCCCGTCGGCGTCCACCTGAACCGCATGGCTGTATCCGGCATCGTGGGCCACTTCCAGCCCGCGGATCACCGCCGCGCCTTTACCGGCGTTTTGTGCCAGCCGCACCAGCATCAGCGCCGGGAAATCGGCCTGTAATTGCGTCAGCGCCTGCTGGGTGGCGGCATCGCTGCCATCGTCCACCACGATGCAGGGCAAACCGAACGGCGCGAGGCGTGCCAGCACCTGCGGCATCATTGCGCCGTGGTTGTAGCAGGGGATCACCACACAGGGCGAGAACGCGTTGCTTACGGGCATAAGCGGATTTTCCCGCTGCTGGCAGGCAGACGTTGCTCACCGCACAAACGCTGATAGCTAAAAGAGAGCGTGTGGCGCTCCGGCTGCCAGTCGAGGGTTAAGCACAGCTCATTTTCCGGCAGCAGTGGGGCCTGAAATTTCACATTGACGATCTTGTGGAACCGGGCCTCCGGGGCCAGCAGTTCCCGGGCGTAATGCATCACCCAGTCGAGCTGCGCCACGCCCGGCAGCAGCGGCTGCACGGCGAAGTGGCCTTTAAACCAGAACAGCGCCGGGTCGAGGCGCAAGTGAAGCTCCCAGCGATGGGGAGAAAGCCGCGTGCGGGCAATTTCATGCGGGGTCATGGAAAAACTCCTGCAGTTGCGCATAGACGCGTTTATTCATGCTGTTCACCGGGATTGTGTCGATCACCCGCCAGTAGCGCGGGATCGCCACCGGCTCCAGCCAGGGGATCAGCGCTTTACGCCAGGCCAGCTCAAGCTGTTTGCCTGCGGCAGCGTTAAGATGGGCGCGGGTGGTATCATCTACCACCACCAGCACGCCGATGCCCTGGCGACCGTTGCGAGTGATGGGCAGAGCGGCGGCCTCAACGATGCCGTCCAGCGCCAGCAGCCGTTGTTCCACTTCGCACAGCGAAATGCGTTTTTCTTCGATTTTCACCACCCGGCCCCGCCGACCATGCAGGCGAAACAGGCCGTTGTCTTCAAAGGCCAGATTATCGTCAAGCAGCAGCCCGGCGGGATCGGGGATCAGCGGGGAGAACGCCCGCCAGGCGTCGTTTTCCAGCTCAAAGCGCATCCCGGCAAAAGGCAGCCAGGGCGTGTCATCTTCGGCGCGGTAGCGCCAGGCCAGAATGCCGGTTTCGGTGCTGCCGTAAATTTCATCCGGGGTCACGTCGGCCCAGGCCCGCGTTTGCACCACATCGCCCCAGGGCAGCATACCGCCTGCGGAGACAATCAGGGCAATCGGCGGCGGCGTCAGGGTGTGGTCGAGGCGCTTTAAAAATGCCGGGCTGCTGATAAAGCCATAGCGGTGCGTCGCGGGCAGCGCCGACAGTTGCTCCGCGTAATAAGTCATGGCGGCGTGCAGCGGTAAACCGAGGGACATCGGCAGGAAGATGCGGAACGTCAGGCCGTAAAGATGCTGTGGCACCACCGAGGCGACAATCCGGCAGCCCGCCAGCCGTTCAGCGAAGCGTTCCGCCAGCAGCGCGGCTTCGCGGTCAAGTGACGCGATGGGTTTGATTACCCGGCGCGGCGTGCCGGTCGATCCTGACGTGAAGATCTCCACGAAACTGTCGGGATCGATCGCCGGCAGGTCGATCGCCCCGGACGCGCGTTTTGCCGAGGCCACGACCACCATCGGGCCGTTCCAGCCGAGGGTGCGGTCGCTCAATACCCCGTGGAATAATTCCCGCTGTTCGTCCAGCAGCGACAGGCGGCTGTGGCCGGGGATCACCGGCGTTTTGCCCGCGTGCAGCGCGCCGAGCAGCGCCACGATAAACAGATAGCTGTCTTCAAAGCACAGCGCCCAGCGTGCGCCGGGCTGCGCCCGTAGATGGTGGGTGAGCGTTGCCACGTCGTGGCGCATCTGGCCCAGCGTCCAGGTGTGGTCGCCCAGCCAGGCGACGGGCGTGTCGTCGGGGCGCTGCGTGCTCAGCCACTGCCCCAGAGGTAAGGTGCTTATCATGATACGTCCCGCTGGATCACGCGTTGGCGCACCAGCCATTCCCCCGCCATTAAAGCGCCCATCAGCAGATAGGCGATCATGCCGTTCCACAACGTCCAGAGATCGGTGTCGCCGTACCAGCAGGTAAAGGCCGCAACACCGCCATTAATAATAAAAAAGCCGCACCAGACCTGGGTGACGCGCCGGGTGTAGCGCACACCCGCAGGCGGCAGGTCCGGTTCTCTGAGGCGGGCGATACGCTCCACCAGCGGCATGTTGCTCCACAGCGACGCGCCAAACATGCCCAGCAGCAGCGTATTCACCACCACCGGATACCACAGCAGCAGGTGATGGCTGCGCAGTACCAGGCTCGCCACGCACAGCACGACGCCGGTCAGGGCGACGCCTTTGGCGATCAGCCGCAGCGGGCCGCCGCGCAACCGCGCCTGGCGCAGGCGGATCAACAGCAGCAGCACCATCACCGGCAGCAGCCAGGCGAGGGCGTGATGCGTGATGCCGAACCAGATAATGAACGGCCAGGCGACCATCACCAGGGCGATGGCCGGCTGCGTCAGACGCCGCGCGACCGTGAGGGCAGCGTGCAGCATCGGTTACTCGTCGTTCAGTAGACGCTCAACCGCGTCCACCACGTCCTGAACGGTACGCACTGTTTTGAACGTTTCCGGTTTGATTTTCTTGCCGGTTTTCTTTTGCAGATGCACCACCATGTCCACGGCGTCGATGCTGTCGAGTTCCAGATCTTCGTACAGGCGCGCCTCAGGGGAGATATCCTCGGCGGGGATTTCGAAAAGCTGGGTCAGAAGTGTAGACACTTCCTGGTAAATCGCGTGTTTATCAACCATATCGTGCTCGTCTTCAGGCGCGTTGAGAATCAATGAAAGCAGCCAGCGTGGCGACGGAATAGAAATGCTGGCGCATCTCTTCGCTTTCGGCGGAAAGCACCACGCCATACTGGGTTTTCACGGCCAGCCCTAATTCCAGCGCGTCGATGGAATCGAGACCCAGACCGTCGCCAAACAGCGGCGCGTCGGCGTCGATATCGTCGGCGGACAGTTCGTCGAGGTTCAGGGTGGTGATAATCAGATTTTTGATTTCAGAGTAGAGCGCTTGCATCGTTGTTTCCTGGGCCAGGCGTCAGGCCTGGTGTTAATTGGTGCAAAAGGTGTCGATTAAGTTTGCGAGCCGCCAGCGCGGGCTCCTGATCCAACATCGGATCGTAAAAGTGTTGGGTATGAATACGCTCGCGCACCACCACCTCGAACAGCGGTTTGCGGGGCGGAACGTCATACCAGCGGCTGTGCTTGTCCAGCAGGTTTTCGCTGCAAAGGATGTGCACCACCCGTAAGTCGCTGTGGCAACGCACCGCGATATTGGCCGCGCCGCGCTGGAGCGTCAGCGGCTGGCCGGGCACGGTACGGGTGCCTTCCGGGAAAATCAGCACGGTTTCGCCGCGGCCAAGCCGTTCGCGGCAGGCGGGCAGCAGCGCATCCGCCTGGTCGTTAATCAGATAATCCGCCGCGCGCACCACGCCGCCGAGAAACGGGTTTTTCAGCAGGGCGTTCTTCACCAGACAGTCGGTTTCCGGCATCACCGAGGCGATCAGCACGTAATCAATCAGCGTCGGGTGATTAGCCACCACCAGGCAGCCGCGCTCGTTATCCAGCACGGATTTGCCTTCGATGCGGTAGTCCAGCACGCCCACCGCCCGCGCCGCGCGCAGGAAAAACCGGAAGCTGGCCGCGATGCTGCGGCGCGCCAGACGGCGGCGCTTTTCCGGGTTACGCTGCACCAGCAGCAACAGGTTGAACCACACCACGGAGAGCAGCAGCCCGCCGAGGCCGAACAGCGCGAAGCAAACGCCGGTCATCACCAGACGCCACAGCCAGTTCACCTGCGCCAGGATGCGATTCATGATTTGCTCCACCGCCAGTCGGTGCGCTCGCCGTCCACGCTGAACGCCGCGTCGTCTTTCAGCCAGCCGCGCAGGAACTGTAATCCCTGCGGCAGCGGCGCTTCACGGTGCAGGGTGTGGGCGTGGGTTTCGCAATGTAAATCCGCGCCCGCTTCCAGCACCAGCGCCAGCGACCATGCCCAGGTGGGCATGTTAGCGGGCAGGTGAGGGTGATAAAACGCGGGCAGCAGACCGTCGAAGTCCACCATCAGCACCCGTTGATAGCCCGCCTGGAATAGCGTCAGCGCTTCAATCAGCCCTTGCTGGAACGTGTCCTGGCCGGCGGAAAGTGACGACGACGGCAGCGGCTGTTTCGCGGTGATGGTCAGGTTGCCTACCGACGAGTTATGCACTGACATGGCGAAATCGGTGGGCGAGAGGGGTTGCGCGGTGGCAATGGCCTCGAGAATGCGCAGATTACGCTCCAGCTCGCCGTGGCGGCTGGTAAACAGCACCGCATCCGGCGCGTGGCGACGCAGCATCGCCAGGCCGCTGTCCACCGCCAGGCGGCTGCCTGAGTTAAGACGGCGGCTGGTCATCATCGGCAATTCGCTGGGTTTGGCATACGGGGACGCCGGATCGATTTCCCGATCCTGTTGCGCCCATGCGCGCCAGTCTGCGGCATCGCTGAGCCCCGGTGCTCTGGCTTGCCAGTCAATGATGTTAAGTGAAAATTTCATCTACACGCTTTCCGCGCTTTTTGTTTCTGATTAAGCAGCTACGCCGCCCGTTACGCTTTTTTGCGGCACACCAACAGCGTATGCCCAACGCCCAGATCGTCGAGCCGTTGTTCAATCTCAAACCCTGCCTGCCCCACCAGTTTGATAAAGGTGGCGACGCTATAAAAACGACTGTTGCCATTCGCCATCGTGGTGAAATAGAGCGATGATGCGTTCAGGCTGAATGCGGCGGCTTCAAATTTTTGCGCATCCCAGAAAAGCTCCATGATGCACACGCGGGCACCGGGTTTCATGACTTTGGCGATGTTCCCCAGCAGGGCAACGATCTGTTCGGCGGAGAAGCAGTCGAGGAACTGGCTCATCCACCAGACGTCGGCCTCGTCAGGTAATGGCGCGTCGCTGAGCATATCCACCGGATGAAAATCAATGCGATCGCTCAGGCCATTGGCCGCGATATTTTCCTGCGCCAGCGCGATTTGCTGCGGCAAATCCAGAATAGTGACATTCACCGCCGGGTTATAACGGCAGCAGCGAATCGCCCACTTGCCGGTATTTCCGCCCACGTCGTACAGTTTTTTCGGTGCCAGCTCAAAGACATGCGGCAGTGCCGCGTTAAAAGCCGCGTCAGAATAATAGTGATCGAAGGCGAACCAACTGCTGCGCGCCGGTTCAGGTAATTGCGACAGGGCTGGATAGATTGTCGGCCAGTCGCCAAAAACTTTTAGCCCTTCCGGTTTACCGCTGCGCAGCGCATCCTGGAGAAAAAACAGCCCTTGATAACAAACATCACGGGTGAAATCCATATTCACGCGGGTCATCGGGTCGTGAAGTAAGAAATGTCCGACCTTAGCGATGAGATAATGCTCATTTTGTTGGGTGATAATACGGCCGCTTAACCCCATATCCAGCAGTACGCTAACCGCATATTTATCGAGAGTACAATTTTCTTCGATATTTTCTAATGTGGCTCCCGCTTTTCCCTGTTTATCCAGAAAACCGAGGATGCCGCTGTCGCGTAATATCACCGCCGTTTGAAATAACATCGGCGCAAAGGCGATGCGTTGCGCTTCGGTAATAGCGTCCAGCGCGGAGAGTGTATCCCGATCGTAGTGATGACGCACGGTGCGTTCCTTAACCAGAGGTAAACAAAAAAACCGGCCGGAAAGGGCCGGTTGTTAATTCATTGAAATTACAGGTTCGCGCCAGCGGACAGATTGATCTGAATATCCTGGTTCAGGTTGTTGACCCAACGGTTGTAATTCTTGTGAATTTTACCGTCGGCGGCTTTCAGGTTCATGCTGCTGTCATAAATAATGGAGTAACTATTAGCAGAGTAAGGAATACGTACTTCAGCGACATGGTCGCGCGCCTGCAGACGGCCTTTGATCAAACCCGCGCCCGCGTCGGTCATCACCCACTTGCGCTGAACGCCCGCTTTCAGGATCGCGGTGCGTACCTGTTCAGCGGTGTGTTTGCCCGCCACGGTGGCGTTGACCTGTTGAACCGGTGCGGTGTTTGCACACCCAGCCAGCGCGCCAGCGAAAGCAATAGCGGTTAAAAGCTTAACGATTTTCTTCATACGATCTCCATAGACGTTTCATCAATACAACCCAATTACCCAACGCGTTGAAGCGCATCGGGCAAAAATGATTTGCTGGCTCACAAAGACCAGTCGGTGAAACTGTGTAATGGACAACGAAAACAGATGGGTTAGCTTTTATAGGTCATTAAAAATAATGATTTTTTCATCCGTGTTGGTTTTCGCTGTTCCTTCTGCTCATTCATTTCGATTAACCTGAAGAGGTGTGATGGTAAATTAACAAAAAACATGACGCAATATTTTGTCTGGCATAAGGACATTCTTAAGTGAAATAACCACCGTTTGGTTAAGGGCAAGCGATAATACTCATAAAAATTCAGAGTTTAACGCCGTAAAACCCGATCGCTACCAATAAAGAAGTCTCGTTTTACAGAACAAAATTGCGGTGGATTTAAGTCAGGGTAATTTTTTATCCCATAAAAATATAACGCGCCAAGTTTATTTCCTGGCGCGTTATTGTTCAGCTACCAACACAGGTAGGTAACTTATCCGGGTAGCCGACTTTTGGGCCTGCCTGGCCCCAGCAGTACCGCGACTTTACTGCCGCCGACTGTGGTTTCCATCCAGATTTTGCATACGCTGGTTAACGGCACCGACAACAGCATTCCCACAGGCCCCAGCAGCCATCCCCAGAACAACAACGACAGGAACACCACCAGCGTCGACATGCCCAGCCGGTGGCCCATCATGCGCGGTTCCACCATATTGCCCAGCACCATATGCACCACCAGGAACAGCGAACCCACCAGCATAAATTCGTAGAAGCCATTAAACAGCAGCGCCTGGATCATCGGCGGAATAGCGGAAATCACCGAACCGATATTCGGTATGTAGTTGAGCAAAAAGCCCAGCACCCCCCACATCAGGGCAAACTGGATACCCATTAATTCCAGCCCCAGCCAGATAATGACCCCGGTCCACAGGCTGATTAACGTCTTCAATGCCAGATAATGGCTCACCCCTTTTAGCGCGCGGTGCAGACCAGCAATATGGATTTGCGGATTAGACAGGGCGAAACGCAGTTTGTACGGCACATGGCGTACCTCAAACAACATAAACACGACTGTCATCACCAACAGCACAATGCTGGCCATCGCCCCGGAAAGCTGGGTCATCAGCGCGGTAGCGAAGGTCATCACCTTTTCTGAATCCATGCGTTTTAACATCCGCTCCGGTGAGATATGCAGATTCAGAAACGGAAAAAACTCCTGCAAACTAAGCAGCTTACGCGTGAGTTCTTTATTGTATTTAGGCAACAGCGCGATAAATTCGTTGAGCGAGGCCGCCAGCACGCCGAACAGCAGCGTCAGGCCAATCAGCATCACCATCACCACAATGGTGATCGACATGGTGCGATTAAAACCCCGGCGCAAAAACCAGGTGACTAACGGGTTAAGAACGATAGCGAAAAAAAGCGCCAGTAGCATAGGCACTAAGATATCGGCGGCGGCGTGAATACCCGCGAGAATGATCACCAGCGCCGCCAGTTTTTGCAGCATATGCAAACCGACTTTATCGGTTGGGGGAGTCGTTATTTTTGGATTCATTTTTACCATCTGCGTGGGAAGTCCTTGATTCGCCCAACGCAGGGGATCTGCAATTAACAGGGCGACGGATAAAGTGTAGTGCGTGACGTATAAGGTGATGGAGTAGATCGCTCCGAAAGTGGTGGGTGTGAAGCGTTACGCTATCAGGGTTATACTGAACCCTCGTTTTACAATTCCGGTGATTGTCATGCCCGAAGCCGCTGAACCGGCAATAAGTGGATTGCGTTTAAATCTGCGCATCGTTTCTGTCGCTATTTTCAATTTTGCCAGCTATCTCACCATCGGCCTGCCGTTGGCCGTCCTGCCAGGCTATGTCCATGATGTGATGGGCTTCAGCGCCTTCTGGGCCGGGCTGGTGATCAGCCTCCAGTATTTAGCCACGTTGTTAAGCCGTCCTTACGCCGGGCGCTATGCCGATCTGTTCGGGCCGAAGAAAATTGTTATTTTTGGGCTTTGCGGCTGTTTTCTTAGCGGATTGGGTTATTTTCTTGCCGGGCTGAATACCGAGGCCGCACTGTTAAGCCTGATCCTGCTGTGCGCCGGGCGGCTTATTTTGGGCATTGGGCAAAGTTTCGCCGGGACCGGATCGACGCTGTGGGGCGTGGGCGTTGTGGGTTCGCTGCATATTGGCCGGGTGATTTCCTGGAACGGGATTGTTACTTATGGCGCGATGGCGATTGGCGCACCGCTCGGGGTGTGGATTTTCCATTTTGGCGGCATGAAGCTGCTGGCCGGGGTGATTATGGCCATCGCGCTGGTGGCTATTCTGTGCGCCTTGCCGCGCAAACCCGTCAACGCCAGCAAAGGCAAGCCGCTGCCGTTCCGGGCCGTGCTGGGCAAGGTTTGGCTGTACGGCATGGCGCTGGCGCTGGGTTCGGCGGGTTTCGGCGTTATCGCTACTTTTATCACGCTGTTTTACGACGCGAAGGGCTGGGATGATGCCGCGTTTGCCTTAACGCTGTTCAGCGCGGCCTTTGTCGGCACACGTCTGCTGTTCCCCAACGGCATCAACCGCTTTGGCGGATTAAACGTGGCGCTGGTTTGCTTTGCCGTTGAGATTGTCGGCCTGCTGCTGGTGGGCATGGCGTTCAGCCCGTGGATGGCGAAACTGGGCACCTTCTTAACCGGCGCGGGTTTCTCGCTGGTGTTCCCGGCGCTGGGCGTGGTGGCGGTAAAAGCCGTGCCGGCGCAAAACCAGGGCAGCGCGCTGGCGACCTATACGGTGTTTATGGATATGTCGCTGGGCATCACCGGCCCGCTGGCAGGCTTGCTGATGGCCTGGGCGGGGGTCTCGAGTATTTATCTGGCGACGGCGGGGCTGGTGGCGCTGGCGGCAGGGTTGACGTTTACGCTGCGGGCGTCATCCCGCCATTCAGGCGCTGGCGCGAACCTTTAGGGTCACTGGCATTCATTCTCTTGCCAGCAGTTCTACAACCGATGCCTGCTGGCACTGCGAATAGTTGCCCATGTTCCAGATATAATGAGGTGGCATAACGTAGCTCAGGGCAGAACGTCGCCCTGAGTGCTTGTTATGGCGCTTTAATACGTTGCCCACTCATTCCAGGCGTCGCTGTAAATGACGTTTCCATCGCAATGCTTCCAGGTGATTTTCTCGTAGCGCATAAGAACCGTCTCAAGGTGTGTGCCAGTGCCTGCACCTGGATACAGGTCTGGTGTGATAGAGGTTATTTTCACACCCTCCAGGATGATATTAAAATACTCCTGCTCTAAACCAGCCTCATTTATTTGGTACATCTTTATGATGGCTGATTTTAGTGTTCTGCCTGTACTCAGCGCGCGAAATAAAAGCGGGGTTACACGGTCAAACTCCTTCTGAAACATAACAGGCATATGTATGCGAGTACCCGTCAATTTTCCGGTATTTCCATCGACGGGAATGTTGACATTGTGAGTGAACGACTTTAATTCAATGGTACCTTCACGCCCGATCACAAGGGAGGGGCCAATCATGGGAGAACCGTTTTCATCGGTTAGAAGTAAATAAGCCGGGTTTGACATAAAATTTCCTTTTTATAAAATTTAATCATATTTATCAAAGCGGCCGAAAATTATCGGATGAACAATAATAAATACGACGATTGCAATGAATGTTAATAACACCCAATGGTCAGGCATCAGCCACAGGAATAAAGAGGCGCACGCAAAAATATAAACGGGGAATAAAATATCCGTAAATAGGATTGATAGCAGGCTCTTAAACATGTCACTTGCCCTTTAAGTCGTCATAAATTGCATCGAAATCCTGATAGAATCCCATTTGTACTTTATTTATCAGATCCGACAGGAACGGCTCAACAAAGTAGTAAAGCATCTCCAGCTGTGCGCCATACAGGATAGCGTAATACTTCGGATCTAATGTTTTCAGGTGACGGGCAGCAAGAGCGCACTTCTGGTCCGAGCCAATCAATTGAAGCGCCATGACAGCGGTAGGTACGCGTCGTGCAAGCCGTTCGACGACAACATCTGAGAGTAGACCCGATGCTGAAAGAGATTTAGCCAGCGCCAATGCTATCGCTAAACGTGCAGTCTTGCTTGCCGGGATGTTTTTAACTAGCCCTGTTACTTTGGAATCCGTTTTGCGAACGCGATTTTGTTCATTTCTATTTTCAGAATCGTTTAAAATACTGACAAAATAAAGATAGAGCATTTGTGCTATTACATCACGATACCGGTAAATAGACACTATTGAGAGATACATTCTCTTTTCTTCTGAAAGAAGCTCATCGCACACATCGTGATAGCCGGGGAATAAGCACGATGAATACCAGCTTACACGCTCCATTCCTGAGTAAATATCAGAACCGATCCCTTTTAACGCCTTCCACGTTCCAGCAACGCCTTGCTGTCCATAAATAGCCAATTGCCGGTCGCTCTGGAACTTCATCTTTAAATAATCAGATGCCTGCATAACGTATCCATATGAGGAATGAGGTTATACGAATATACGTTGAAAATTTAGGTTTGGGAAATTTTGTCCAACCAGTATTGCAGGATGTAATAACTGAAGTGTCTAAGGGGAAGGGAAAATTAATCGAGGAGCACAAAAGAGACAGTAATTGTGGCCTGGTCTGGATTAAACTATTGATTTAAATCTTGCTGCGCCCATCACTTCATCAAATAAAAAAGCCTGCCGGTTTTCACTGGCAGGCTTTTTCCACGAAAGCGAATCGCCTTACTTCACTTCCAGGGTATTAATAATGTTTTCAGCCGTTGCCTGAGCCTGCTGCTGGTTATCTGCTGGCAGGGTGATTTGCAGGGTCAGCAGTTTGTTATCCACTTTACCCAGCACCACAGACGAGTACGCGGTCTGGCCTTTGGCGGAAATAATGCTGTCCAGCTGCTGTAAGGTATGGCCTTTAACTTCAATGGATTTATTGGTCACAACCTGCAACTGTGGGTCGCGGCTGCGTTGCTGATCTTCAAGGCGTTTCGCCAGCACATCCAGCCCTTCGGTAGTGTCGTCGCCGACAATCACAATTACCGCTTTCTGCCCGGTAGCGTCAGAATAAACGTGCATATTGTTGGCCTGGGTGCCCAGCTTCCCGCTCTGATCCGTCATATCCGCCGGCAGCGAAAAACTCAGCTTGCCGTCCAGCAGAGTGACCTGCTGAGCTGCCGCATTGCTTTCGGCTGCGGCGCCTTCCGCCGGCTTGCTGCTGTCATTGTTGTCGCAGGCCGCCAGCCCCATCACCAGCAGGCCAATCCCGACATATTTAACCAGATTGCGCATTGAATTCTTCCTTTACGATAACGGTCAAGTGACCTTGCTCCGCATCTTATCACAAGAATTCCTGGCGACCGTCAACCCGGCTGGAACCGCGCGAAATCAGATTTATCTGCCAGTTTTTTCAACAGCATATTCAGCAGTACGCCGTACATCGGCAGGAAGAACACGATGCTGATAAGTACTTTGAAGCAGTAATCCACCAGCGCGATTTCTACCCAGTGCTCCGCCATAAAGGCGTCCGGGCTGCGCCAGAAGGCGATAAAGAAGAACGCGAGGGTGTCGCTGACGTTGCCGAAAAGGGTCGATGCGGTCGGGGCCAGCCACCAGCGGCGGTTTTTGCGCAGGCGGTTAAACACATGCACATCAAGGATTTGCCCCAGCGCGTAGGCCATAAAGCTTGCCGTTGCGATACGCGCCACGAACAGATTGAAGTGGGCTAATGCCTCGAATCCCTGCCAGCTTCCCATATAAAACAGCGAGGAGATGCCGTAGGAAATCGCCAGCGCCGGGATCATCACCGCAAAGATGATGCGTCGCGCTAACGGCGCGCCAAAAATCCGCACGGTCAGGTCGGTAGCCAGGAAGATAAAGGGAAAGCTGAACGCGCCCCAGGTGGTGTGAAAACCGAAAATGGTGATCGGTAGCTGCACCAGGTAGTTACTGGACGTAATGACCAGCAAATGAAACAGCGATAGCCAGATAAGCGCATTGCGGCGCTGGCGTGATGTAAACGTCGTCATATTGTGACCTTTTTGTCGGATGGGGTGAGGGAACCCAGAATCAAAACCGCCGCATCATACTGCTTCAGCTTATCTTTGCAATGGTTAATTTTAACGCAATCGTTAACCTGGCTTGCACCGACTAAATCCCCGGGTAAACTAGTGCCGTTTTTACCTTTCCCCGAGATAACCATGACCGACCTTTTTAACCATCCCGATCATACCCTGGATGCCCAGGGGCTGCGTTGCCCTGAGCCGGTGATGATGGTGCGCAAAACCGTGCGCGGCATGCAAACAGGCGAAACGCTGCTGGTCATCGCTGATGACCCGGCCACCACGCGCGATATCCCAGGATTTTGCCGTTTTATGGAGCACGATCTGATCGCATCGCAAACGGAAGCTCTGCCGTACCGCTATTTACTTCGTAAAAAACACTGATTGTTTGTGCGCAGAGGCATAAAACTCTGCGCTGAACCCTTGGTGCATTCTCTTTAAACCCCTGTTTCATATTTTGCTACTTTTGTGAAGTGCTTCACCACGTCTTTTAACATCTTCGGCTAGTTTATAAGCGGAAAATCAAAACAACGTTTTACCTCTTACATACGTACCTTCTGGAGCTGACCCGATGAAAAAGACTCTGATACCGGTTTTGGCCGGCCTGTGCCTCTCCACCGCGTTATTCGCACCAACCGTACTGGCGCAGACCATAAAAGCCGCCGACGTCCACCCGCAGGGTTATCCCAACGTGGTGGCCGTGCAAAACATGGGTGAAAAGCTCAAACAACAAACCAACGGCGATCTTGAAATCAAAGTGTTTCCTGGCGGCGTGCTGGGCGATGAGAAGCAGATGATTGAGCAGGCACAAATGGGCGCTATCGATATTATTCGCGTCTCAATGGCCCCGGTTGCCGCTATCCTGCCAGATATCGAAGTCTTTACGCTGCCGTATGTCTTCCGCGATGAAGATCATATGCACAAAGTGATCGACGGCGATATCGGCAAACAAATCGGTGAGAAACTGACTAATAACCCGAAATCGAAACTGGTGTTCCTGGGCTGGATGGATTCCGGCACGCGTAACCTGATCACCGTGAAACCGGTGGTGAAGCCGGAAGACCTGAAAGGGATGAAAATCCGCGTTCAGGGTAGCCCGGTGGCGTTGGCCACATTGAAAGATATGGGTGCCAACTCCGTCGCGATGGGCGTGAGTGAAGTGTATAGCGGCATGCAAACCGGCGTTATCGACGGCGCGGAAAACAATCCGCCGACCTTTATCGCCCACAACTACATGCCGGTCGCTAAAAACTATACCCTGAGCGGCCACTTTATCACCCCGGAAATGCTGCTCTATTCCAAAGTGAAATGGGACAAGCTCAACGCCGATCAGCAGCAAAAAATCTTGACCCTGGCCCGCGAAGCCCAGATGGAACAGCGCAAACTCTGGGACGCCTATAACGCCCAGGCGCTGGAGAAAATGAAAGCGGGCGGCGTACAATTCCACGACATCGACAAAGCTGTTTTCGTTAAAGCCACAGAGCCGGTGCGCGCCCAGTTTGGCGATAAGCATCAGGATCTGATGAAAGCGATAGCAGACGTACAGTGATCTCAGGCGCCGGCTAGCCCGGCGCATATTCCCGGAGTATTTATGACCTCTTTATATATAAAGTGGATGGATCGCCTGTATTTGTTCGCCATGTTTGTGGCCGGGTTTTCGCTGCTGCTGATGACGATTGTCATCCCGATTGGCATCTTTTCCCGCTACGTGTTGAACCGTGGTGAATCCTGGCCGGAGCCCATCGCAATTATCTGCATGGTGACGTTCAGCTTTGTGGGGGCTGCGGTGAGCTATCGCGCTAACTCGCATATTGCGGTCAACATGTTGACTGACCGTATTCCACCGGCGATGCAGCGCCTGTGCGCCAAACTGGTGGATCTGTTGATGCTGACTATTTCCGGGATTATGTTCTGGTACAGCGCGTTGCTGTGCATTGAACTCTGGGAACAGCCGGTGGCGGAATTCCCCATTTTGACCTCCGGTGAAAGTTACCTGCCACTGCCGATAGGCTCGGCGATCATTATTCTTTTCGTTATTGAGCGGCTGTTGTTCGGTTCCCAGGAGAATCGTCCGGTAGTGCTTATCGGCAATCACGGTTAACGGGGGCCTCATGGACGCGTTCGTTTTACTTTGTACGTTGGGCGTATTATTGGCGGTCGGCATGCCGGTGGCCTTTGCGGTAGGTCTGAGCGCCGTGGTTGGGGCGCTGTATATCGATCTGCCGCTGGAAGCAATCATGATTCAAATCACCAGCGGCGTGAATAAATTCAGCCTGCTGGCGATCCCGTTTTTTATTCTGGCGGGGGCAATCATGGCGGAAGGCGGTATCGCACGCCGTCTGGTGAACTTCGCCTATATCTTTGTGGGCTTTATTCGCGGCGGGTTGTCGCTGGTGAATATCGTCGCCTCGACCTTTTTCGGCGCAATTTCCGGTTCCTCGGTGGCGGATACCGCTTCCATCGGCAGCGTGATGATCCCGGAAATGGAGAAAAAAGGTTATCCGCGCGAATACGCGGCGGCGGTTACCGCCAGCGGCTCGGTACAGGCGATTCTGATCCCGCCCAGCCATAACTCGGTGATTTACTCGCTTGCGGCGGGCGGTACGGTGTCGATCGCGTCGTTGTTTATCGCGGGCGTGCTGCCAGGCCTGTTGTTGGGTGTCAGCCTGATGGTACTGTGCATGGGCTTCGCCCACCGACGCGGCTACCCGAAAGGCGAGCGCATTCCGTTCAAACAGGCGCTGAAGATTTTCTTCGACGCGCTGTGGGGCCTGATGACTGTGGTCATCATCATGGGCGGCATTCTCACGGGTGTGTTCACGGCAACGGAATCCGCGGCGGTGGCCTGCTTATGGTCGTTCTTCGTGACCATGTTTATCTACCGCGATTACAAGTGGAACGAGTTGCCAAAGCTGATGTTCCGCACCGTGAAAACGGTGACCATCGTGATGATCCTTATCGGTTTCGCGGCGGCATTTGGCGCGGTGATGACCTATATGCAACTGCCGATGCGCATCACCGAGTTCTTCACCTCGCTGTCGGATAACAAATACGTCATCCTGATGTACCTGAACGTGATGCTGCTGCTGGTGGGTACGCTGATGGACATGGCGCCTCTGATCCTGATCCTGACGCCGGTGCTGCTGCCGGTGACCAATATGCTGGGGATCGACCCGGTGCATTTCGGGATGATCATGATGGTGAACCTGGGTATTGGCTTGATCACTCCGCCGGTAGGCTCGGTGCTGTTCGTGGCGAGCGCCGTCAGTAAGCGCAAAATCGAGGACGTGGTGCGCGCAATGCTGCCGTTCTATGCCACGCTGCTGGTGGTGTTGGCGCTGGTGACTTACGTCCCGGCGATATCGCTGTGGTTGCCCGGAATATTAGGGATGATGTGATTCGTTAATCGGAGCCCGGTCGCTGTGGCCGGGCTTTTTTGTCTCCAGGCAAAAAGGCCGCAGGTTTTTACGCCTGCGGCCCGTTCGGGCGCAGGGTGCCATTACAGCAGCGATGACGCCCAAATTAGCTTAGAAGCTGAGGAAATAACGGATCAGCGCGACCACAATCGGCCCGATGATCGACGTTAAGACCGCAAGCCAAAAGGCTTGTTTGAACGTCATATAACCGCCTACGTTGCAATGACAACCGTTCGCGGCTATTCTTGGTTTGCTGATCAAGAGATAGCCCTCGTTATGTTGCCAGGTTTAATTACCAAACAACGTGCGAGGGTTTTTTCTTTCCTGCAACTCACGCCGCCGGGGAAGAAGCCCCCGCAACGCTGCACCTCACCAGTAAAACTGGCTGAAAATATCCTACGGAAAGACGCCTGTAGAAACCATGGGTTATTATCTGCTTATTTCCTGCCCAGCAGCCTTAACGCATTGGCGGTTACCAGCACCGTTGCGCCAGTATCGGCCAGCACCGCCAGCCACAGGCCGGTGATGCCAAGCAGCGTTGTGACCAGGAACAGCCCCTTTAACCCCAGCGCGATAGCGATATTTTGCCGGATGTTGGCGTGGGTGGCGCGGGCGAGATCAATCATGCCCGCCAGTTCCTTGAGGCGGTTATGGGTGAGAGCCGCGTCGGCGGTTTCCAGCGCCACGTCGGTGCCGCTGCCCATGGCGATGCCAATAGTCGCCGCTTTCATCGCCGGAGCATCATTAATCCCGTCGCCGACCATCGCCAGCGGTGCGTGGTGATTCATCCGGTTCACTTCCGCCACTTTATCGGCAGGCAGCAGGCCCGCGCAGAATTCCAGCCCCAGCTCGCCGGCAATGGCAGCAGCGGCGCGTGGGTTATCGCCGGTGAGGATCACGCCCTGTACGCCCAAATCATGCAATCGTTGCACGGCTTCCCGGGCATCAGGCCGCAGCGTGTCGCGCAGCGCCAGCGTACCCAGCAACTGATTGTTGCGCACCAGCGCCACCACCGTCTGGCCCTGCGCTTCCTGCTGTTGAACTGCGGCCTGGGCCGCCTCGTTCAGAACGGTGGCGGGGAGTTTATCCGGCGCGCTGAGCAGGTAAGTTTCACCCTCAACCGTTGCCTCAATGCCGATACCCGCCAGCGTGCGCTGGTTGGTCGTTACGGGCAGGGCAATGCCCTGATTTTTTGCCCGTTCGATAATCGCTAACGCCAGCGGATGCGTCGAGCCTTGCTCAATCGCCGCCGCCAGGCGTAACAGCGCGTTTTCATCCAGGCCCGATGCCGGAGAAATCGCGGTAACCTGGGGTTTGCCCAGCGTCAGGGTGCCGGTTTTATCAAACGCCACCTGACGGATCTGGCCGAGCTGTTCCAGCGCCGCGCCGCCTTTAATCAGCGCCCCGCGCCGCGCGGCGGCAGCCAGACCGGAGGTAATGGCCGCAGGCGTGGAAATCACCAGCGCGCACGGGCAGCCAATCAGCAGAAGCGTCAGCCCCTTGTAGATCCACGGCAGCCACTGCGCGCCGGTTAACAGCGGAGGAAGCACGGTCACCAGCAGCGCAAACAGCATGATGGCGGGCGTGTAGACCCGGCTGAACCGGTCGATAAAGCGTTCAATGGGGGCGCGGCGCTCTTCGGCTTCTTCGATAAGCCGTAAAATCCGGTCAATGGCGCTGTCGCCGGGTTCGGAGATGACTTTCAGCGTTACCAGCCGGTCGACGCTGGTAGCCCCGGCGGCGATGCTGTCGCCCTGGCTGCGCTCCACGGGCAATGATTCGCCGGTAAGCGCGCTTTCATCAAAACTGGCGAACGGCGAAAGCAGTCTGCCATCCGCAGGCAACCTGCCGCCTGCCGACACTTCAATCACATCGCCAGGGCGCAAATCCCCCAGCGCCACCGTTTCGCGCTGGTCGCCGTTGAGGCGCGTGGCGGTTTCCGGCTTCAGCGCCATCAACGCGCTGACACCTTGCCGTGCGCGGTTTGCCGCCCAGCCTTCTAACCGCTCACCGATTAAAAACAGCAGTAATACCATCGCGGCTTCGGCGGTCGCGCCAATAAACAGCGCGCCGATGGCGGCCACGCTCATTAAGGTTTCGATGGCGAACGGGTTACCGCTGCGCATCAGCCGTAGTGCCTGGTGGGCGATGGGCCACAGGCCCACCAGCGTAGTGGCGATAAACGCAATGTTACCCAGCGGCGGATAAAACTGCGCAACGCCCCAGCTCAGCGCCATCAGTACGATCAGGCCAATAAGCGGGAGGTTGTCGCGCCAGGCGAAGGGGCTGCCCGTTGCGGGCGCAGGAGAGGCGCTATCGGTGAGGGTGTAGCCCGCCTGACGGATCGCCTGTTCAACCTGCTCGCGTACATCATTGGCGACATCCACCAGCAATTTTTCGGTGGCGAAGACCACCTGGGCCTGGCTGACGCCGGGGATCTGGCGCGCCACGTTTTCTACTTTGCGGGCGCAGGCGGCGCAGTCCATGCCCTGCACGTGCCAGCTATAGCGCAGAGTCGCGTCGTCAGGCGGCGTTAAGGGTTGTGGCGCGGGCTGGCTGCACTGCCCGTCTGCGCAGCACGGTGTTTGCGCCTCAAGCGGTTTGAATTTAACCGAACCAAACTGAGGGGTGGGTTTGCCATCTGGCGTAGGGGTCGTCATGGCTGCCTCCGGTAACGATAATTTTCTCATTACCGGAAGGGTACACTCTGGAGTGCACTCCAGAGTCAAGCCATTGATCAACTTTCCTGCAAAATTTACAGATACAGCGAACGCACAATCAGGAAGTGCCCGGCAAAATAGCAGGCCGAGGCAATGGCGTTATCCGCCGTAAAGCGTTTGCGGTAGTGGCTGCCCAGCCAGACCACGTTGCTCAACAGCAGCAGTGCCGCGCCGACAAATGCCGACAGACTGGTATCGGTTGGGCGGAAGAACCACAGTTCGCCAGCAAGCCAGACCATCACCAGCGTCATGCCGATAAAGGTGCAGATGGGCCAGCGCAGCTCTTCAAGGCGCGTCCAGATTACGGCAATCAGCGCCACGCCAATAATCGCCAGTACCAGCGGCAGCGGCCAGAAGAACGACAGCGTCATCTGGCTGGCGAAATAGATCGTGTACAGCAAATGAGACAGGAAAAACGCGCCAATAGCGTAGAGCAGGCGTTCGCGGGACAGCAGCGTCAGCGCATCGCCGACCAGCGTCGCCAGCAGACCGGCGACCACCAGATAGCCCAGCGCCTCAAACATTGGGGCCTGCCAGGCCAGCAGCAGCAACAGCAGCAGCGTGACGGGTTTAAATACCCAGCGTTGCCAGGCTGGGCCGCGATAAGAGGCGTCTACGTATAGCCAGGCGGAAAAACAGACAGCAATAAACGACCAAAGCATGATAAGTCCCTGATTCAGTTATTGTAACGCGCACCCATTGTGCGCGGCTCTGTCTTTCAGTCTAGTGTCCTGGCGTGGCAGATGACAATGCTTATCCGCCCGGAGTATTCTAAAAAGCACCGCAACAATGTGAATGCTTTTATGAGTAAAATGCCGTTTTTCCTGATAATTATCATCGCGATAATCGTCATTGCCGCCTCCTTTCGCTTTGTGCAGCAGCGCCGGGAGAATGCCAGTAACGACGCCGCGCCGCAGCTGCAAAAACAGGTAGAGATTACCAACAAGCGGGAGAAACCGGCCAACGACCGCCGCTCGCGCCAGCGTGAAGTCACCCCTGCGGGCGAGACGATGCGTTATGAGGCCAGCTTTAAGCCATTACAGGGCGGGCTGGAAATGACCTTCCGTCTGGAGGAGGTGGATTACCATCGGCTAACGGTGGGGGAGAAGGGCGTACTGGTGTATCAGGGGACGCGATTTGTGCGTTTCGAGGCGCAGCCGTAACCGCGCCCACGGCCGCCTCACTTTGATTTTTGCTTTTTCTGCCACGCCAGCAGTTCGAACACGCCGAACAAAAAGATGCGGATCTGTTCCGGTTTGCCCATCGGCGGCGCGTTTTTCGGCTGGGTGGCTTTCAGCATCGCCAGCTGCAAACCGTGCATCAGCACCATAAATATCAGCGCCACGTTGACGAAGATGTTCAGCGGGCGCGGAAAGGGTTGGATCAGGTTGAGGATCAAAAACCCCCACATGCACAGCATCAATAGCCGTCCCAGATTAATCAGCATCTTCCGCTCCTTGCGTTTCGCGTAAATAAAGGCGATAGGCCACCTGGCCCGCCACTTTTTCCCGGTGTAATTGCCAGCTTGCCGGCACCGGCGGCATACCGTTCTCCACTTCGCTTTCGACGTAGATTAACGCGCCGTTTGCCAGCCAGCCGTTTTTCTCCAGCAGGTTCAACGTCTCATCGAGCAGGCCTTTGCGAAACGGCGGATCGATAAACACGATGTCGTGCGGCGTACCGGTTTGATTAAGGTAGTTCAGGGTGTTGGTGTTAACCACCTTGCCGTTGGCGGCTTTCAGCGTCGCGAGGTTTTTCTGCAACTGTTGCGCGACGGCGCGTTCCATCTCCAACAAGGTGGCGCTGGCGGCGTAGCGGGACAGCGACTCCAGCCCTAACGCGCCGCTACCGGCGAAACAGTCGAGACAGCGTGCATCCACCATGTAAGGCGCCAGCCAGTTGAACAGCGTTTCGCGCACCCGGTCAGTCGTTGGGCGCAGCCCGGGGCTGTCGGTGACCGGCAGTTTTCGGCCTCGCCATTGGCCGCCGATAATACGAATCTGGCCGCTGCCAGAGGAGGTGGGTTTCTTCATGCTGTTCACTGGGCTTAATAATTTGGCCTGCTATTCTAGCGGCGCAGGCCGCCAGGCGAAACCTGAATCCGTCGGCGTGATGCGCTGACGGGAAAGTGATAGAATAACGTATTCATTCGTAAAAAATTTAGCGCCCGCGATGTGATTGCGCGGAGATGCTGCCAGGATTCAACCGCGAGGGGTGTAGTCGCCAATGGCAAAAGATAAAAAACGGGGCTTTTTTTCCTGGCTGGGTTTCGGCCAAAAAGAGCAGGAACCAGAAGTTGAACAACAGCAGGTAACGGAACAAGAGGTTGAGCAGCAGGTTACTGAACTTGCGCCAGAAACCGTTGAGCAGCCTGTTGCAGAGGTTGAAACGCCTGCCCCGCATACGCTGGAAGAATCGCAGGCCTTTGCGGAAGACGTCGTTGAAATCACCGAGCAGCAGGCGGCGCAAGTGGAAGAGCCGCAGCCGGTTGCTGATGAAATCATCGAGGTGATTGAGCAACAAGCGCCTGAAGCCATCGAGCCCGAGCCGCAGGAAATTGCGATTATCGAACATGAAACCCTGCCGCTGCCGGAAGAAGTGCAGGCGCAGGCGATCGAGCCGGAAGAGTGGCAGGCGGAACAAGAGCCATTAGCCGAGCCGGAAATCAGCGACGAAGAGCTGGAAGCCCAGGCGTTGTCGGCGAGCCAGCAGGCAGAGGAACGGGTTGACGAGTTCCAGCAGGCCGACGTGGTCGTTCCGGTTCAGGAAAAACCGACCAAAGAAGGGTTCTTTGCGCGCCTTAAGCGCAGCCTGATTAAAACCAAAGAAAATCTTGGTTCCGGATTTATCAGTCTATTCCGCGGCAAGAAAATCGATGATGATCTGTTTGAGGAACTGGAAGAACAACTGCTGATTGCCGACGTGGGCGTGGAAACCACCCGCAAAATCATCACTCATCTCACCGAAGGGGCCAGCCGCAAGCAACTGCGTGACGCAGAAGCGCTGTACGGTTTGCTGAAGGAAGAGATGGGCGAGATCCTGGCGAAAGTGGATGAGCCGCTGAACGTTGAAGGCAAAACGCCATTTGTTATTCTGATGGTTGGCGTCAACGGCGTGGGTAAAACCACCACTATCGGCAAACTGGCGCGTCAGTTCGAGCAGCAGGGGAAATCAGTGATGCTGGCGGCGGGAGATACTTTCCGCGCGGCGGCGGTAGAGCAGCTCCAGGTCTGGGGCCAGCGCAACAACATTCCGGTGGTGGCGCAGCATACCGGCGCGGACTCCGCATCGGTGATTTTCGACGCCATCCAGGCGGCGAAAGCGCGTCATGTCGATGTATTAATTGCCGATACCGCCGGGCGTTTGCAGAACAAATCGCACCTGATGGAAGAACTGAAGAAAATCGTCCGGGTGATGAAAAAGCTCGACGAAGACGCTCCGCATGAGATTATGCTGACCATCGACGCCAGCACCGGGCAGAATGCCATTAGCCAGGCCAAACTGTTCCATGAGGCGGTGGGCCTGACGGGCATTACGCTGACGAAGCTGGATGGTACGGCCAAAGGCGGGGTGATTTTCTCTGTTGCGGACCAGTTCAGTATTCCAATTCGCTACATTGGCGTTGGCGAACAAATTTCTGATTTGCGCCCGTTTAATGCGGGTGACTTTATAGAGGCACTTTTTGCCCGAGAGGATTAACAATGATTCGCTTTGAACAGGTCAGCAAAGCCTATCTTGGTGGGAGACAGGCTCTGCAGGGGGTGACGTTTCACCTGCAACCTGGCGAGATGGCATTCCTTACCGGCCACTCCGGCGCCGGTAAGAGTACGTTGCTGAAGCTTATCTGCGGCATTGAACGCCCCAGTGCGGGGCAAATTTATTTTGCCGGTCATGAGATCAGCCGCCTGAAAAATCGGGAAGTCCCGTTCTTGCGCCGTCAGATAGGCATGATCTTCCAGGATCACCACCTGCTGATGGACAGAACGGTATTCGATAACGTGGCGATCCCGCTGATCATCGCCGGGGCCAGCAGCGAAGATATCCGCCGCCGCGTCAGCGCTGCGCTGGATAAAGTCGGCCTGCTGGATAAAGCCAAAAGCTTTCCGATCCAGCTTTCCGGTGGTGAACAACAGCGCGTGGGTATCGCCCGTGCGGTGGTGAACAAACCCGCGGTTTTGCTGGCGGATGAACCGACCGGCAACCTGGATGAAGCGCTGTCGGAAGGTATTTTGCGCCTGTTCGAAGAGTTTAACCGCGTGGGCGTCACGGTACTGATGGCTACGCATGATATGGGGCTGATTTCCAGCCGCCATTATCCGATGTTGACCCTGAGCGAAGGGCATTTGCATGGAGGCCGCCCCGGTGAATAAACGTGATGCGCTGAATGAAATGAAGCGCTTTGGCAACAAGCTCAGCGGTTTTACCCGGCAGAAGATGGGCGGCGACAGCAACCGTCAGCCGCCAAAACGCGCTAAAGGCCAGCCCACCAAAGCGAAATCCCGCAAGGGCGGCGTTAACGAACAGTTCCGCTACGCCTGGAACGGGGCGCTTCAGGATCTGAAAAGCAAACCGTTTGCTACCTTTTTAACCATCATGGTTATCGCCATTTCTCTGACGCTGCCGAGCGTTTGTTATATGGTTTATAAAAACGTCAACCAGGCGGCGACCCAGTATTACCCTTCTCCGCAGATCACCGTTTATCTTGATAAGGCGCTGGACGACGATGCGGCTCAACAGGTGGTCGGGCAGTTACAGGCCGAGCAGGGCGTTGAGAAGGTGAATTACCTGTCGCGGGAAGAGGCGTTAGGCGAGTTCCGCAATTGGTCGGGCTTTGGCGGCGCGCTGGATATGCTGGAAGAGAACCCGCTGCCCGCCGTGGCGGTGATCGTCCCGAAGCTGGATTTCCAGGGCACTGAATCGCTGAATACGCTGCGCGACCGCGTTGCGCGCGTGCAGGGCGTAGATGAAGTGCGCATGGACGACAGCTGGTTCGCCCGTCTCGCAGCCTTAACCGGGCTGGTGGGGCGTGTGGCGGCGATGATCGGGGTACTGATGGTCGCTGCGGTGTTCCTGGTGATTGGCAACAGTGTGCGGCTGAGTATTTTCGCCCGTCGCGATACCATCAACGTGCAAAAGCTGATTGGCGCGACCGACGGATTCATCCTGCGTCCGTTCCTGTATGGCGGCGCATTGCTTGGTTTTAGCGGTGCATTTTTGTCACTGATTCTTTCAGAAATTTTGGTGATGCGTCTGTCTTCCGCCGTAACCGACGTGGCGCGCGTGTTCGGGACTTCTTTTGATCTCAACGGGTTATCCTTCGATGAGTGTCTGCTGCTCCTGCTGGTGTGCTCAATGATCGGCTGGCTGGCAGCCTGGCTTGCCACTGTGCAACATTTACGTCACTTTACCCCCGACTAAAAAAAGTTTGGTATACTTCTCCCCTGCTACGAGTTCCCGTCCGCAGGGGAGAAGTATCACGATCCCTGCCGCGCTTTTTCATAGCGTTGTCACACTCTGTGTGTAAACTGTTCACAAACCGACATGGAACTTGTGGATAAAATCACTGTCTAAAAAAAGAGTGGATGATATTCTCGTTGCTCATAAGAACTGGCCCGGTTGTTGCCTGATGGGGACAACGCACCGCCAGTCTGATAATGATTGAGAGGATTTGAATGACCAAAGAAATGCAAACTTTAGCGCTCGCTCCGGTAGGCAACCTGGAATCGTATATCCGGGCCGCCAATGCCTGGCCGATGTTATCGGCTGAGGAAGAACGGACACTTGCTGAAAAGCTGCATTACCAGGGCGATCTGGAAGCAGCGAAAAAGCTGATCCTGTCTCACCTGCGGTTTGTTGTTCATATCGCTCGTAACTACGCGGGCTATGGCCTGCCGCAGGCGGATCTGATTCAGGAAGGTAATATCGGCCTGATGAAAGCCGTGCGTCGCTTCAACCCTGAAGTAGGCGTGCGTCTGGTGTCCTTCGCGGTTCACTGGATCAAAGCGGAAATTCACGAATACGTGCTGCGCAACTGGCGTATCGTGAAAGTGGCAACCACCAAAGCGCAGCGTAAGCTGTTTTTTAACCTGCGTAAAACCAAGCAGCGTCTGGGCTGGTTTAACCAGGATGAAGTGGAAATGGTGGCTCGCGAGCTGGGCGTTACCAGCAAAGACGTACGTGAAATGGAGTCGCGTATGGCGGCCCAGGACATGACGTTTGACATGTCGCCGGACGACGATGCGCCGGACGGACAGCCGATGGCCCCGGTTCTCTACCTACAGGATAAATCTTCGAACTTTGCCGACGGCATTGAGGATGATAACTGGGAAGAGCACGCGGCGGACAAACTGTCTGATGCGATGCAGGGGCTGGACGAACGCAGCCAGCACATTATTCGTGCCCGTTGGCTGGATGAAGACAGCAAAACCACCTTGCAGGAACTGGCCGACCGTTATGGCGTCTCCGCTGAACGTGTGCGCCAGCTTGAAAAGAATGCAATGAAGAAACTGCGCGCCGCTATCGAAGCCTGATAAGCCCTGGCGAGAAAAAATACCCCATGAGAAATCATGGGGTATTTTTGTTTTAACCAATGGTTAATGTCTGAATAAAAGTGAGTCTGGATTTACTCTCGACCTGGAACTTTCGTTATTTATGGAATAGGTTTGTCTGAATAAATATTGTTAATTCCCGCGAGATTGAATTTACTTATTTTTATGTACCGGCAAACTAGGATGCTTGGGTTTTGTCGGTGGATTTACATGATGCCTTCTATCGTCTTGTCCATCATCCCGTTTTGGTTTAGGGCCGGGTTTAATTAAACTCATAAATAATCCTTAATTAAAAATTAGGCAGGCCGCCAATGATCCGGGTTACCTTTATTGGTATTTCTTACCCTTGCGATAAGCGGGTTTAAGCCTCGTGATTTAGCTGATTGGATCGCGCTTTCTTGCGTGGCGTGCTCCTTATCATCAACGCTTCTTCCGTGAGAATATTCCAGCGTGTAACAGGTAATCTTTGCGCCTTCGGGTCTTCCGGTTGGTTGCGGCTCTATGAATACATTTGTCATATTTTTTACCTTACCTAAAATAATTAACGGTCATAAAATAACGTTATTTATTTTGTGCTTTTTAAATACAAATACTTTGCTGAAGTTCACGTTTTTACAGCTACTGAATCATCGATTTTTCGGCATATTTTTAAGCATAATAAAGCGTGGTAATTGTGGAAAAATATACAGCTTAAATTTACAGGACAGTCTATTTGCAGCGCAAATCACAAAAATTTTATCCCTATCAAAAAAACATGAGCTGCCCGCCAGCATCTAAAAATCCTACTGGCTTAAAACCCTAAAGCGCGCTAAATAATCACACAATGTAGTGTACTTGTTGCATCAACGTAAAAGAGCTGCGGAGAGAAGAAAGTGAAGAATTCAGAACTAAATCAACGCCGTCAGAATGCAACGCCGCGCGGTATCGGCGTGATGTGTGGGTTTTACGCTGAGCGAGCGGAAAACGCCACCTTGTGGGATGTGGAAGGCCGGGAAGTGATTGATTTTGCCGCCGGGATTGCGGTGTTGAATACCGGGCATCGCCACCCGCGCATTGTCGAGGCGATTGAAAAACAGCTCCACGCTTTTACTCACACCGCCTACCAGATTGTGCCTTATGAGGGTTATGTGTCGCTGGCGGAGCGCATCAACGAACGCGCGCCCATTGAAGGGCCGGTGAAAACCGCGTTTTTCACTACTGGCGCAGAAGCGGTAGAGAACGCCGTGAAAATCGCCAGAGCCAGCACCCGCCGCCCTGGCATTATTACGTTTAGCGGCGCGTTCCATGGCCGAACCTTTATGACCATGGCGCTCACCGGCAAAGTGGCCCCGTACAAGCTTGGCTTTGGGCCGTTCCCCGGCTCGGTATTCCACGCTCGCTATCCTAACGACCTGCATGGCGTTAGCGTGGAGCAGGCGCTGGAAAGCCTCGAATACATTTTTAAAGCCGATATTGCCCCGGATCAGGTCGCGGCGATTGTGCTGGAGCCCATCCAGGGCGAGGGCGGTTTTAACGTCGCGCCGCCAGCGTTTTTCAGCGCGCTGCGGCAGATTTGCGACCAGCACGGCATCCTGCTGATTGCCGATGAAGTGCAGACCGGTTTTGCGCGTACCGGCAAACTGTTCGCTATGGAGCATTACCCAGTGAAAGCCGATCTGATCACCATGGCGAAAAGCCTGGCGGGCGGGATGCCGCTGTCTGCCGTGGCCGGACGCGCTGAAGTGATGGATGCGCCCGCGCCGGGCGGGCTGGGCGGCACCTATGCCGGTAATCCGCTGGCGATTGCCTCGGCCCATGCGGTACTGGATGTGATTGACGGTGAAAACCTGTGCCAACGCGCGAATGAACTCGGCGCACAACTGAAAGAGGTGCTGGAGCAGGCCCAGGCGCAGAGCAAAGCCGTGGTGCAGGTGCGCGGGCTGGGTTCGATGGTTGCCGTGGAGTTTAACGACCCGCAAACCGGCAAACCGTCCCCGGAAATTACCCGTGATGTGCAACAGGCCGCGTTGGAACAAGGGCTGCTATTACTCACCTGTGGGGTATACGGCAATGTGATTCGCTTCCTGTATCCATTAACGATCCCGCAAGCGCAATTCACTCAGGCGCTTACCATTCTGAAGCAGGTTTTACCGCGCTAAGCCAGACGCGGCGGGGCGTTGTTGTTGCACTAATGTTGCAATAAGACCCCGTCGCGCTCACTTTCTGTTATTCACCCCACAAAATTGTTGTTCCAAAATCAGAAAAATGGGGTATGTTTTAGCAGAGTATGCTGCTCAGGCACCGGTGGCATCCCTCCTTTCTACTATCTAATGCTGCGCCTAAGTGCGATGGCGATATAATGTGCCAAATTAAAACAACAAAACAACTTCAACAACCACAACAATGGGGATCCTCAGGATGAAAATGACGGGTAAAGCGTTACTGGCGGGATGTATCGCTCTGGCGATGAGCAGCGCGGCAATGGCAGAAGATATTAAGATCGCTGTCGTCGGCGCAATGTCCGGCCCGGTTGCGCAGTATGGAGACCAGGAGTTTACTGGCGCAGAGCAAGCGGTTGCTGATATTAACGCTAAGGGCGGCATCAAAGGCAACAAACTGGTTGTGACCAAATACGATGACGCCTGCGACCCAAAACAAGCGGTAGCGGTAGCGAACAAAGTGGTTAACGACGGCATCAAATACGTTATCGGCCACCTGTGCTCCTCTTCTACACAGCCTGCATCTGATATCTACGAAGATGAAGGCATTCTGATGATTACGCCAGCGGCGACCGCACCGGAGTTGACCGCGCGTGGTTATCAGCTGGTAATGCGCACCACCGGCCTGGACTCCGACCAGGGCCCGACCGCCGCAAAATACATTGCTGAGAAAGTGAAACCGCAGCGCATCGCAGTGATCCACGACAAACAGCAGTATGGCGAAGGTCTGGCGCGTTCCGTGCAGGATAACCTGAAAAAAGCGGGTGCGAACGTGGTGTTCTTTGACGGTATCACCGCAGGCGAGAAAGACTTCTCTACCCTGGTGGCGCGCCTGAAGAAAGAAAACATCGACTTTGTATACTACGGCGGCTACCACCCGGAAATGGGCCAGATCCTGCGCCAGTCGCGCGCGGCAGGCCTGAAAACCCAGTTTATGGGCCCGGAAGGTGTGGCAAACGTGTCGCTGTCTAACATCGCCGGCGAATCCGCCGAAGGCATGTTAGTCACCAAGCCGAAAAACTACGATCAGGTTCCGGCGAACAAACCGATTGTGGACGCGATCAAAGCCAAGAAACAGGATCCAAGCGGCGCGTTTGTGTGGACCACCTACGCAGCGCTGCAATCGTTGCAGGCGGGCCTGAACCAGTCTGACGATCCTGCTGAAATCGCCAAGTATCTGAAAGCAAACTCTGTTGAAACCGTGATGGGTCCGCTGTCATGGGATGAGAAGGGCGATCTGAAAGGGTTTGAGTTCGGCGTGTTTACATGGCATGCGAACGGCACGGCGACCGACGCTAAATAATTTGCCTGTCGCCTTTCACGCCGTAGCGGCGTTGACTGCGTTCGAAAACCCCGGTCACTTACTGA
>NZ_DAMBQK010000007.1:0-118442 GCF_032062175.1 Atlantibacter sp. | reverse complement strand
CAACGTGAAATGCTCGGGCAAAGAGTGAATTGCCTTTCACGCCGTAGCGGCGTTGACTGCGTTCGAAAACCCCGGTCACTTACTGATGTAAGCTCCCGGGGATTTTCTCACTTGTCGCCTTGCTACAACGTGAAATGCTCGGGCAAAGAGTGAATTGCCTTTCACGCCGTAGCGGCGTTGGCTGCGTTCGAAAACCCCGGCAACTGATAGCCAGCGACCGGGGGTTTTTTAGCGCTTCTCCCAACCCCCTTCCTCGATTGAAAACCCCAGCGCCTGCATAAACGCATTCATCACGTTGCGGTCTTCGACGCCGACGTCGGAAATCCACCAGTGGTTGATTGCGGGGTTATCGCGGATCACTTCTTCAATCAGATAGTGCCCGACGCCGCGTCGACGCGTCACTTCCCGTACCCGCAATGAATCCATCGCGCCCTGATCGCCGGTCAGCGTCACCCGGACTGCGCCCAGCAGCCGTTCGTTAAAACGCGCGGCGTAAATGCGGTGGCCTTCATCAATCTTCAACGATGCGCTGGAGTATTCTGGCCAAATTTTGCCCAGGTCGATATGGTCCTGCGGCGTCAATGTCTGCAAACGAATAATAGTGAGTTTCATAGTGGCATCCCGAAGGCAGTTTGTCGGAGTGTATCCAAATTATTGACCATAACGCCTGCTCTTTTTTAACTGATTCAGCAGTTGAATAGTTTTTATCACGTATCAAAAGCAGTACGAATATTCCGGGAATGAAATTTAACCAGGTTTTTACTCTGACAGGTAGTGATTTATTCGGCTTAATGCACCAATATTTTATGCTGGAATATCTGCTTTTTTTTGTTTAACTCTGGCTGAATCCAGAATATTATCTTTGCTTAATGTCATGATATATAGACGTTTTAGCCTGTTGAATAGCGAAATTTAGCGCTAACTCATTAAAGAGACAGGTAAAAATAGTGTTGTTTACAAAAACAGCAGAACATTTTTTAACCATAATAAAACCAGAAATTTACAACTGGCACGAATGGGGATGCACGGAATGAAATACAACGCGAAAACACTACTCGCAGGGATGGTCGCGCTGGCACTGACTCACACGGCAGCAGCACAAGAGATTAAGGTCGCGGTCGTGGGTGCGATGTCCGGTCCGGTTGCCCAGTGGGGTGATATGGAATTCAACGGCGCGCGCCAGGCGATTAAAGACATTAACGCCAAAGGCGGCATCAAAGGCGATACCCTGGTGGGCGTGGAGTATGACGACGCATGTGACCCGAAACAGGCCGTTGCGGTGGCTAACAAAATCGTTAACGACGGCATTAAATACGTTATCGGCCACCTGTGCTCCTCTTCTACACAGCCTGCGTCCGATATCTACGAAGACGAAGGCATCCTGATGATCACCCCAGGTGCCACCAACCCGGAACTGACCCAGCGTGGCTATCAGATGATCATGCGTACCGCCGGGCTGGATTCGGCACAGGGCCCAACGGCAGCCAAATACATTCTGGAAACCGTTAAGCCGCAGCGTATCGCCATCATCCATGACAAACAGCAATACGGCGAAGGCCTGGCGCGCTCCGTTCAGGACGGCCTGAAAAAAGGCGGCGCGAATGTGGTGTTCTTTGACGGCATTACCGCGGGCGAGAAAGATTTCTCCGCACTGCTGGCGCGCCTGCAAAAAGAAAATATCGATTTCGTTTACTACGGCGGCTACTACCCGGAAATGGGCCAGATGCTGCGCCAGTCACGCGCCACTGGCCTAAAAACCCAGTTTATGGGCCCGGAAGGCGTGGGTAATGCGTCACTTTCCAATATTGCGGGCGATGCGGGCGAAGGCATGTTAGTGACGATGCCGAAACGCTATGACCAGGAAGCCTCCAACAAGGCTATCGTAGACGCCCTCAAAGCCGACAAAAAAGATGCCAGCGGCCCGTATGTGTGGATCACCTATGCCGCCGTACAGTCACTGGCAACTGCGATGGACAGAAGCGGTTCAAAAGAACCCGCTGATTTGATTAAGGACTTGAAACAACACGGGGCTGATACCGTGATTGGGCCGCTGAACTGGGATGAAAAAGGCGATCTGAAGGGATTTGAATTTGGTGTATTCCAGTGGCATGCCGACGGGTCGTCCAGCGTGGCGAAATAAATGCGCACCGTGGATCGCTGACCTGAACGAGTGAAAAAAGGTTACGTTATGTCCGAGCAGTTCCTCTATTTTTTGCAGCAAATGTTTAATGGCGTCACGCTGGGGAGTACCTATGCGCTGATCGCCATCGGCTACACCATGGTGTACGGCATTATCGGTATGATTAACTTCGCCCACGGCGAGGTGTACATGATAGGCAGTTACGTCTCCTTTATGATCGTCGCGGCGCTGATGATGATGGGTATTGACGCCAGCTGGCTGCTGGTGGGCGCGGCCTTTATCGGGGCGATTGTGATCGCCAGCGCCTACGGCTGGAGTATCGAGCGTGTCGCCTATCGGCCGGTGCGTAGCTCCAAGCGCCTGATCGCGCTGATTTCCGCCATCGGGATGTCCATTTTCCTGCAAAACTACGTCAGCCTGACCCAGGGCTCGCGCGATGTGGCGCTGCCGAGCCTGTTTAACGGTCAGTGGCTGGTGGGCAGCAGCGAAAACTTCACTGCCACCATCACTACCATGCAGTTGGTTATCTGGATCGTCACCTTCCTAGCGATGCTGGCGCTGACCCTTTTCATCCGTTACTCCCGCATGGGCCGCGCCTGCCGCGCCTGCGCGGAAGACCTGAAAATGGCCAGCCTGCTCGGTATTAATACCGATCGCGTCATCTCGCTGACCTTCGTGATCGGCGCGGCGATGGCGGCAGTCGCCGGGGTGCTGCTGGGCCAGTTCTACGGCGTGATTAACCCGTACATCGGCTTTATGGCGGGGATGAAAGCCTTTACCGCCGCGGTGCTGGGCGGCATCGGCAGCATTCCGGGCGCGATGATCGGCGGCCTGATCCTCGGCCTGACCGAAGCGCTGACTTCTGCCTACCTGAGTACCGAGTACAAAGATGTGGTCTCTTTCGCCCTGTTGATTGGCGTCCTGCTGGTCATGCCTACCGGTATTCTGGGCCGTCCGGAGGTAGAAAAAGTATGAAACCGATGCATTTTGCCATGGCGCTGCTCTCTGCCGTGATGTTTTTCGTACTGGCAGGCGTGATGATGGGCGTTCAGTTAAGCCTGTCCGGCACCAAACTGGTGGTGGATACCGCCTCTGCGATCCGCTGGGAGTGGATTGCGGTAGGCACGGCAGTGGTGTTCTTATTCCAGCTGCTGCGTCCTTTCTTCCAGAAAAGCTTTAAAAAAGTCTCCGGGCCGAAGTTTATTCTGCCAGCCATTGATGGTTCCACGCCGAAGCAGAAGCTGTTCTTGGTGGGGCTGCTGGTACTGGCGGTGGCATGGCCGTTTATGGTGTCGCGCGGTACGGTAGACATCGCCACCCTGACCATGATTTATGTGATCCTCGGCCTGGGCCTGAACGTGGTGGTGGGGCTTTCCGGCCTGCTGGTACTGGGCTACGGCGGTTTCTACGCCATCGGCGCCTATACCTTCGCGCTGCTGAACCACTATTACGGCCTCGGTTTCTGGACCTGTTTACCGCTGGCAGGCCTGGTGGCTGCGGCGGCAGGCTTCCTGCTGGGCTTCCCGGTGCTGCGCTTGCGCGGCGACTATCTGGCGATTGTCACCTTAGGCTTTGGTGAGATTGTCCGTATTCTGCTGCTCAACAATACCGAAGTGACCGGTGGCCCGAACGGCATCAGCCAGATCCCCAAACCGACGCTGTTCGGCCTGGAGTTTAGCCGCGCGCCGCGTGAAGGGGGCTGGGATACCTTCAGCAATTTCTTCGGCATGAAGTACGACCCCAGCGACCGCATTATTTTCCTTTATCTGGTGGCGCTGCTGCTGGTGGTAATCACTCTGTTTGTGATTAACCGCCTGCTGCGTATGCCGCTGGGCCGCGCCTGGGAAGCGCTGCGCGAAGATGAGATTGCCTGCCGTTCTCTGGGCCTGAACCCGACGCGCATCAAGCTGACCGCATTTACTATCAGCGCCGCGTTTGCCGGTTTCGCCGGGACGCTGTTCGCCGCGCGCCAGGGCTTTGTCAGCCCGGAATCCTTCACCTTCGCCGAGTCGGCGTTTGTACTGGCGATTGTGGTACTGGGCGGGATGGGCTCGCAGTTCGCAGTGATTCTGGCGGCTATCCTGCTGGTGGTGTCGCGTGAGCTGATGCGTGATTTCAACGAATACAGCATGTTAATGCTGGGCGGCCTGATGGTGCTGATGATGATCTGGCGTCCGCAGGGGCTGCTACCGATGACGCGTCCGCAGTTGAAATTGAAGAATGGGCACGTTGAAGGAGAGAAAGCATGAGTCAGCCACTTTTAAGCGTTGAAGGCCTGATGATGCGTTTTGGCGGTCTGCTGGCGGTCAACAATGTCTCTCTGGAACTGCGCGAGCATGAGATCGTGTCGTTAATCGGGCCGAACGGCGCGGGTAAAACCACGGTGTTCAACTGCCTGACCGGCTTTTATAAACCGACCGGCGGCACCATCAAACTGCGCGACAAGCATCTGGAAGGGCTGCCAGGCCAACAAATCGCGCGCATGGGCGTGGTGCGTACTTTCCAGCACGTACGCCTGTTCCGTGAAATGACGGTGATTGAAAACCTGCTGGTGGCGCAACATCAGCAGTTAAAAACCGGTCTGTTTTCCGGCCTGCTGAAAACCCCGGCGTTTCGCCGTACCCACAGCGAAGCGCTGGACCGCGCGGCGACCTGGCTCGACCGTATCGGGCTGCTGGCGCACGCCAACCGCCAGGCCAGCAACCTCGCCTATGGCGATCAGCGCCGTCTGGAGATCGTGCGTTGCATGGTGACCCAGCCGGAAATCCTGATGCTGGATGAACCGGCGGCGGGCCTGAACCCCAAAGAAACCAAAGAGCTGGATGAATTGATCGTCGAGTTGCGCGATCACCACAACACCTCCATTCTGCTGATTGAGCATGATATGAAGCTGGTGATGGGGATTTCCGATCGCATTTACGTGGTAAACCAGGGGACGCCGCTGGCCAACGGCACGCCGGAGCAGATCCGTAATAACCCTGATGTTATCCGCGCATACCTGGGCGAGGCATAAGATGGAAAAAGTCATGTTGTCTTTTGACAAAGTCAGCGCCCATTACGGCAAAATCCAGGCGCTGCACGATGTCAGTTTGCAGATTAAGCAGGGTGAAATCGTCACCCTGATCGGGGCCAACGGCGCGGGTAAAACCACGCTGCTCGGTACCCTGTGCGGCGATCCGCGCGCTACCAGCGGGCGCATTGTGTTTGACGGTAAAGATATTACCGACTGGCATACCGCGAAAATCATGCGTGAAGCAGTGGCGATTGTGCCGGAAGGGCGCCGCGTGTTTTCCCGGATGACGGTGGAAGAGAACCTGGCGATGGGCGGCTTCTTTGCCGATCGCCAGCAGTATCACGAGCGCATCGAGCGGGTATATCAGCTGTTTCCGCGCTTGCACGAACGGCGTATTCAGCGCGCGGGCACCATGTCCGGCGGTGAACAGCAGATGCTGGCGATTGGCCGCGCCCTGATGAGCCAGCCGCGTCTGCTGCTGCTGGACGAACCGTCGCTGGGCCTCGCGCCGATCATCATCCAGCAGATTTTCGATACCATCGAACAGCTGCGCGAAGAGGGGATGACCATCTTCCTGGTGGAGCAGAACGCCAACCAGGCGCTGAAACTCGCCGATCGCGGCTATGTGCTGGAAAACGGCCACGTGGTGCTATCCGATACCGGTGACGCGCTGCTGGCGAACGAAGCCGTGCGGAGCGCCTATTTGGGTGGATAAACGTTCTCTGAGCAGAGAAAAGGAGCCGCAATGCTCCTTTTCTTTTGGTAAACGCGGCTAATTAAGCCGGTACAACAACGTATTCGGTGAAATCACCGACTGCACGAAGCCGTAATGTTCGTAAAAATGCAGCGCCTTTTCGTCAATGGCGTGAACCATGATGGCTTTAATACCAATATGCTCGGCAATCTTTTCTACCCGATCGGTCGCATCTTTTAACAGCCTCTGTCCCACTTTGTGGCTTTGATACGCGACATCGACAGCCAGACGACCCAACAAAATAACAGGAATAGGGTCTGGCATATTCTGACGTAAGCCTCGTGTTGCGTGCGTATGATCGACAGAGCCAGAGGCCAGGCAATAATATCCCACAACAATGTTAGTTCCCGTCTGGCAGGTGACAAAAGTTCGGGATGCGTTCAACGTCTGGTTTTTAAAAGCGCGGCGCACCAGCCAGGTATCCAGCGTGGTATTGCCGCATTCAAACTCGGTTATGTCATGCTCCTGCGTCAGTAGTACCGGTTGCGTAACCTTTATTCCCATTCTGGCTTAACATCCTTTAAGCGGTTGCGTCCTTCGATATTTTCTAGCGGCGCTTCAAGCTGTTGAATAAAAGCGGCATAACGCTCATCGTCCAGCATAAAAACGCGCTGGTCGAGAATGATGTTCTGGGCCTCGTTATAGGCCAGCTCCAGAATAAAATCGGTGCGCGATTTATTTACCAGCGTTGCGGCATAGTCGATAACGGCACGCTCTTCATCGCTGGCGCGAAGATTGATCTGGTTTTCCCGCGGTAATTTTTTAGCACCAGCGGGGATGCGGGTTGAAGGCATATTTCCTCCTGTTAATGTACAGCCTGGTGGGTGAATTATAACCAAAGTGTAGCGGAATGCTATACGAGAAAAATAACTGTTAAAAACACCTGGCGGCTTCCGTCATCTTTCCATCATCCCCCTGCCATCCTGCCGACATCTCCCCGGCATCTTGCTGTCACCGTTTTGTAATCAAAAAGTTATTTTTCTGTCATTCGCGCGTGTCATGTTAGCTCGCGAGCATAAAACGCGTGGTTTCGCGCATCCGGCACAACAAGAGAGATAACCGCATGACATCGTTACGTACAGCTTCAGCTCTGGCGATTGGGATGGCGTTGGCCAGTCAGTCTTTCGCTGCTACCCCTATTCCGTTCTGGCATTCCATGGAAGGCGAACTGGGTAAAGAAGTGGAATCCTTAGCGCAACGTTTCAACCAGACCCACCCGGATTACCAGATTACCCCGGTTTATAAAGGCAACTACGAGCAGAGCCTGGCGGCCGGGATCGCGGCGTTCCGCACCGGTAATGCCCCGGCGATTTTGCAGGTGTATGAAGTCGGCACCGCGACCATGATGGCGTCGAAAGCCATCAAGCCGGTGTATGAAGTGTTCAGCGATGCGGGCATCACGTTTGACGAATCCCAGTTTGTGCCGACGGTTTCCGGTTATTACACCGACGCGAAGAGCGGCCACCTGCTGTCGCAGCCGTTTAACAGCTCCACCCCGGTGCTGTACTACAACAAAGACGCCTTCAAAAAAGCCGGTTTAGACCCGGAGCAGCCGCCGAAAACCTGGCAGGATCTGGCGGACTATACCGCGAAGCTGAAAGCCGCCGGGATGAAGTGCGGTTACGCCAGCGGCTGGCAGGGCTGGATCCAGATTGAAAACTTCAGCGCCTGGCACGGCCTGCCGGTCGCCACCGAGAATAACGGCTTTAACGGCACTCACGCGGTGCTGGAATTCAACAAGCCGGAGCAGGTGAAGCATATCGCCATGCTGCAAGCGCTGAACAAGAAAGGGGATTTCACCTACTTCGGCCGTAAGGATGAATCCACCGAGAAGTTTTATAACGGCGACTGCGCGATGACTACTGCCTCTTCCGGCTCGCTGGCGGACATCCGCCACTACGCCAAATTCAACTATGGCGTGGGGATGATGCCGTACGACGCCGACGCCAAAGGCGCGCCGCAAAACGCCATTATCGGCGGGGCCAGCCTGTGGGTTATGCAGGGCAAAGACAAAGAAACCTATAAAGGCGTCGCGGAGTTCCTCGACTTCCTGGCGAAGCCGGAAAACGCCGCCGAATGGCACCAGAAAACCGGTTATCTGCCGATCACCAAAGCGGCCTATGACCTGACCCGCGAGCAGGGCTTCTACGATAAAAACCCTGGCGCGGATATCGCTACCCGTCAGATGCTGAACAAGCCGCCGTTGGACTACACCAAAGGGCTGCGTCTGGGCAATATGCCGCAAATCCGCACCGTGGTGGATGAAGAACTGGAAAGCGTCTGGACCGGCAAGAAAACGCCTCAGCAGGCGCTGGACGCCGCCGTTGAGCGTGGCAACCAGCTGTTGCGCCGCTTCGAACAATCCACAAAATCCTGATAAAAATTCGCCCCTCACGCTGGACGCGCGCCGGGTGAGGGGTTTTTATTGAGTAACGCTATGTCCTCATCACGCCCGGTATTCCAGTCAGGCTGGTTGCCGTATCTGCTGTTATTGCCCCAACTTGCTATCACGGTGGTGTTTTTTATCTGGCCCGCCGGGGAAGCGCTCTGGTACTCGGTGCAAAGCGTCGATCCGTTTGGTTTATCCAGTGAGTTTGTCGGTCTGGATAACTTCCGCCAGTTGCTGAACGACAGCTACTACCTGGACTCGTTCTGGACCACCATGAAATTCAGCGCCATGGTGACGTTTTTCGGTCTGGTCAGCTCGCTGTTTTTTGCCGCGCTGGTGGATTACGTGGTGCGCGCCAGCCGCCTGTATCAGACCCTGATGCTGCTGCCCTACGCCGTCGCCCCCGCGATTGCCGCCGTGCTGTGGATCTTCCTGTTTAACCCCGGACGCGGGTTGATTACCCACTGGCTGGAGCTGATGGGCTATCAGTGGAATCACGCTCAGCATAGTGGCCAGGCGATGTTCCTGGTGGTCTTCGCCTCGGTGTGGAAGCAGATCAGCTATAACTTCCTGTTTTTCTTTGCCGCGTTGCAGTCGATCCCCCGTTCGCTGGTCGAAGCGGCGGCCATTGACGGCGCCGGGCCGGTGCGCCGGTTCTTTAAACTGTCGTTGCCGCTGATTGCCCCGGTGAGCTTCTTCCTGCTGGTGGTGAATCTGGTTTACGCCTTTTTCGACACCTTCCCGGTGATCGACGCCGCTACCGCCGGTGGGCCGGTGCAGGCGACCACCACGCTTATCTACAAAATCTACCGCGAAGGTTTTGCCGGGCTGGATCTGTCGGCATCGGCGGCGCAGTCGGTGGTGCTGATGGCGCTGGTGATTGTGCTGACGGTGGTGCAGTTCCGCTACGTTGAAAAAAGGGTGCGATACCAATGATAGAACACCGTCGCGGGCTGGATATCTTCAGCCATTGCATGTTGATCCTCGGTATCACCGTGATCCTGTTTCCAATGTACGTGGCATTTGTGGCCGCCACGCTGGACAACAAAGCGGTATTCGAGACCCCAATGACGCTGATCCCCGGCGGTCATCTGTGGGAAAACCTCAGCCATATCTGGCAACACGGCGTGGGGGCCAACAGCGCGCCGTTCGGCCTGATGCTGTTTAACAGCCTGGTGATGGCGTTGACCATCACGGTCGGCAAAATCGCGGTATCGATCCTGTCGGCGTTCGCCATCGTCTGGTTCCGCTTCCCGCTGCGCAATCTCTGCTTCTGGATGATTTTCATCACCCTGATGCTGCCGGTGGAAGTGCGTATTTTCCCGACGGTGGACGTGATCGCCAACCTGAAGCTGCTCGACAGTTATACTGGGCTGACCCTGCCGCTGATGGCATCCGCAACCGCCACCTTCCTGTTCCGCCAGTTCTTTATGACCCTGCCAGATGAACTGATTGAGGCGGCGCGCATTGACGGCGCATCGCCGATGCGCTTTTTCCGCGACATCGTGCTGCCGCTCTCCCGTACCAACCTGGCGGCGCTGTTCGTCATCACCTTCATCTATGGCTGGAACCAGTATCTGTGGCCGCTGCTGATCGTCAGCGACGTCAATCTGGGCACCGCCGTCGCGGGTATTAAAGGGATGATTTCAACCGGCGAGGGCAGCACCCAGTGGAACCAGGTGATGGCGGCGATGCTGCTGACGCTGATCCCGCCGGTGGTGATTGTATTAGTGATGCAGCGCGCGTTTGTGCGCGGCTTAGTGGACAGTGAGAAATAACATGGCTGGATTAAAGCTACAGGCAGTATCCAAAAGCTGGGATGGCAAAACCCAGGTGATTAAGCCGTTGACCGTGGACGTGGCGGACGGCGAGTTTATCGTGATGGTCGGCCCGTCGGGCTGCGGAAAATCCACGCTGCTGCGCATGGTGGCCGGGCTGGAGCGCGTGACCAGCGGCGATATCTGGATTGATAACCAGCGGGTCACCGAACTGGAGCCAAAAGCGCGCGGCATCGCCATGGTATTCCAGAACTACGCGCTGTATCCGCATATGAACGTCGAAGAGAATATGGCGTGGGGCCTGAAAATTCGCGGCATGGGCAAGAGCCATATCGAGGCGCGGGTCAATGAAGCGGCGCGTATTCTGGAGCTGGATGGCTTACTGAAACGCCGCCCCCGCGAGCTGTCCGGCGGGCAGCGCCAGCGCGTGGCGATGGGCCGTGCTATCGTGCGCGATCCGGCAGTGTTCCTGTTCGACGAACCGCTTTCCAATCTTGACGCCAAGCTGCGGGTGCAGATGCGCCTTGAGTTACAGCAACTGCATCGCCGCCTGAAAACCACCAGTCTTTACGTTACCCACGATCAGGTTGAAGCCATGACGCTGGCCCAGCGTGTGATGGTGATGAATAAGGGCATCGCCGAGCAAATCGGTACGCCGGTTGAGGTCTATGAACGCCCCGCGTCGCGCTTTGTGGCGAGCTTTATTGGCTCTCCGGCAATGAACTTGCTGGAGGGGCGCGTCAATGCCCAGGGCACCCATTTTGACGCCGATACACTCAGCCTGCCGCTGGGCGCGCGTCATCTGGGGCTGGCCGGGCGCGTGGTGACCCTGGGTATCCGCCCCGAGCATATTGCGTTAAGCTCACAGGCCGCAGGCGGCGTGCCGCTCATGGTGCAAACCCTGGAGATGCTGGGCGCGGATAACCTGGCCCACGGGCGTTTTGGCGAGCAAAAAGTGATTGTGCGTCTTGCGCATCAGCACCGGCCTGCGGCGGGCTCGACGCTCTGGCTGCATCTGCCGCCGGAGCATCTGCACTTTTTCGATGGTGATACAGGACAACGTCTATGAATAACTGGCCTTACCCTGCGATTGTCGCCCACCGGGGCGGCGGCAAGCTTGCTCCCGAAAATACCCTGGCGGCTATCGATGTGGGGGCGCGTTATGGGCATACCATGATTGAGTTTGACGCCAAGCTTTCCAGAGACGGGCAGATCTTTCTGCTGCATGACGACACGCTTGAGCGTACCAGCAACGGCTGGGGTATCGCCGGCAATCTCGACTGGGACGACCTGCTGAAAGTCGATGCCGGTAGCTGGTACAGCGGCGAATTCAAAGGCGAAGCGCTGCCGCAGCTGAAGGACGTCGCCGCGCGCTGTCGCGAGCACGGTATGATGGCGAACATAGAAATCAAACCCACCACCGGCGTTGACGCGCAAACCGGGAAAGTGGTGGCGCTGGCGGCGCGTGAGTTATGGCAGGGTATGACGCCGCCGCTGCTGTCGTCGTTTTCCGTGGCGGCGCTGGAAGCCGCTCAACAGGCTGCGCCGGAACTGCCGCGCGGATTATTGCTGGATGAATGGCACAGCGACTGGCGTGAGTTAACGTCACGCCTCGGTTGTGTGTCGATTCACCTGAATCACAAACTGCTGGACGAAGCGCGGGTTGCGGCGCTGAAGGCGGCGGGGCTAAAAATCCTGGTTTACACCGTTAACAATCCCCAGCGCGCCGCCACGCTGCTGCGCTGGGGAGTGGATAGCATTTGCACCGATCGCATCGACGAGATCGGCCCGCATTTTACAGCTTAAGGACCGATAGTTTTCAGCGGGATATTGGGCTGCGGCATGGTGGTCACCCCCTGATTACTCAGGGTGCCGTTATTAGGCCGCAGCATGTCGCCGTTGGTTTGGCTGGGCAACATATGCTGCTGATTATTCAGCATCCGGTCCTGGCTGGATGAGCCATTGTTCAGCATACTGCCGCCGGTATTGGGCAGGATCTGCTGGGTTTGCGGGTTCAGCTCGCCCGGCGCGGACTCTCTGATGCGCTGATTATTGGTGTTGATCTGCGATTCCAGATGCTGCTGCTGAACCCGGTTCTGGGTTTGCAATTGCTGGTTCAGCATCCCTTTCTGCTGGATTTGCTGGCTCTGCATCTGGTTTTGCATCCGCTGCTCGCTTGGATTGACGAACCCCGGCTGATTCGGGTTATTCAACACATTAATCGGCTGTGCAAAGCTACAGGGCGACAAGAGCGCCGCCAGAATTAACAGTTTTTTCATCATCATTCCTCCTCGTGAAGGATCTTTTAAGTTTACTCGCTTTCCGGCGTGACGATGCTTTTTTAAGAGTTGTGAACCAGGCTTAAGCGGGGGACGAGCCCCGTTAAACCCGGAGAACAACAATGAAGATGATGTGGAAAGCCCTGCCTGCATTACTCATGGGTCTGTGTCTGTCGGCGTTTGCCACGCCGCCCCCTACAGCCGCTCCCGTTTCCTATGGCGTGGAAGAAGATGTGTTCCATCCCGTTCGCGCGCAGCAGGGGATGGTCGCCTCCGTGGACGCTACCGCCACAAAAGTGGGTGTTGATATCCTGAAAAAAGGCGGCAACGCGGTGGATGCTGCCGTCGCGGTGGGATTCGCTCTGGCGGTGACGCATCCGCAGGCCGGTAATCTCGGCGGCGGCGGGTTTATGATGCTGCGCACCAAAGACGGCAACACCACCGCCATTGATTTCCGTGAAATGGCCCCGCAAAAAGCCACCAAAGATATGTTCCTCGATGCTGCCGGTAACGTCGACAGTAAAAAATCCCTGACTTCCCATCTCGCTACCGGTACGCCGGGGACCGTGGCGGGCTTTGCGCTGGCGCTGCAAAAATTCGGCACCTTGCCGTTAAACCAGGTGGTGCAGCCAGCGATCCTGCTGGCGCGTGATGGGTTTGTGGTCAACGACGCGCTGGCGGACGATCTCAAAACCTACGGCAGCGAAACGCTGCCTAATCATCCCGGCAGTAAAGCCATCTTCTGGAAAACCGATGGCAACCCGCTACAAAAAGGTGACAAGCTGGTGCAAAGCAATCTCGCCAAATCGCTGGAGATGATTGCCGAAATCGGGCCAGATGCGTTTTATAAAGGCACGATTGCCGAACACATTGCCGACGAGATGGCAAAGAACGGCGGGTTGATTAGCAAGGAAGATTTAGCCAACTACAAAGCGGTAGAGCGGACGCCAATCAGCGGTGACTACCGTGGATACCAGGTATTTTCCATGCCGCCGCCGTCCTCTGGCGGGATCCACATCGTGCAGATCCTCAATATCCTGGAAAACTTCGACCTGAAGAAATATGGCTTTGGCAGTGCCGACACAATGCAAATCATGGCCGAAGCGGAGAAATTCGCCTATGCCGACCGTTCGGAATACCTGGGCGACCCGGATTTTGTGAAGGTGCCCTGGCAGGCATTGACGGATAAAGCCTACGCCAAAACCCTGGCAGACCAGATCGATCTGGCGAAGGCGCGCCCGTCGAAAGAGATCAAACCCGGCAACCTCGCGCCTTATGAAAGTAACCAAACCACCCATTTCTCGGTGGTGGATAAAGACGGTAACGCGGTGGCGGTGACCTATACCCTGAACACCACTTTCGGCAGCGGGATTGTCGCCGGGGACACCGGTATTCTACTGAATAACGAAATGGACGACTTCTCGGCGAAGCCGGGCGTACCAAACGTCTACGGCCTGGTCGGCGGCGAAGCAAACGCGGTGGGGCCGAATAAGCGCCCGCTGTCGTCAATGTCGCCTACCATCGTGGTGAAAGACGGGAAAACCTGGCTGGTCACGGGTAGCCCCGGCGGCAGCCGTATTATCACTACTGTGTTGCAGATGGTGGTTAACAGCGTCGATTTTGGGATGAACATCGCCGAAGCTACTAACGCGCCGCGTTTCCATCATCAATGGCTACCGGATGAGCTGTGGGTCGAGAAAGGCTTTAGCCCGGATACCCTGAAGCTGCTGAAAGCCAAAGGCCAGAACGTGGCGGTGAAAGAAGCGATGGGCAGCACGCAAAGCATCGTCGTCGGGCCAGATGGCGCATTGTATGGCGCTTCCGATCCACGCTCGGTAGATGATTTGACGGCGGGATATTAATCTCTATACGCCCCAGACCGGGCGGTTAAATTCTGCCCGGTTATCACTTCTCCTTATAATTAATGGGTATAAGACTTACCCCTTTTTTATGATTTAAACGTGAATTTACCCGCCTCGCTTGTATACCTTTTGTCCATCCTGCCGATAACTGCTGTATCTGGTGGAAAATCCACCTTGTATACAAAGGAAATAGTTATGGGTTTACTTCAACATTTCACCATCCGTTCCGTCATGGTCGCCATCCTGGGGCTGCTGTGCTTGTTGTGGAGCGGTGCCGGGCTGTTTAGCGTGTACTCGCTGAACCACATGAGCCAGGGAAATGATGTGGATCGGCACCTGGTGCGCCAGATGACGGTGCTCAGTAAAGGCAACGATCAATATTTCCGTTTCGTTACCCGGCTTGCGCGCGTGATGGAAGGAACAAAACCGGGCGCGCTGCCCGATCCGACGGTAATGAAACCGGTGCAGAAAGCGCTGGAGAACATGGCGCAGGAACTGGCGCAGTTTAAAGCACTGTCATCGGGCCCGATGGATAAAGCCACGTCGGATAACGTCATCACCAACTGGCAAAAGCTGCTTGATGAGGGCGTTACCCGCCAGTTCCAACTGGCCCAGCAGGGCGATATCGACGCGTTTCGTGCCCATGCGAATAACATTACCCCTGCGCTGAGCCGCGCGTTCGGTGCCAGCGCTGAGGAATTCAACGCCAGTGCGGGCCGGATGCTGGATGACACCCGCGTGACGGTGGATAACCAGACCTCGCTCACCCGCATCATCATTATCGCCAGCGTAGCGCTGGGCGTGCTAATGCTGATCCTCGCCGACCGCTATCTGGTGACGATGCTGGTGCGCCCGCTGAATCGGGTGCGCGATCACTTCCAGCTTATCGCCAACGGCGATCTCAGCCAGCCGGTGCCGCTTAAAGCCAGCCGCAACTGCGTCGGTAAACTGGTGCCGTTGCTGACCGCGATGCAGGACAGCCTGCGCGATGCGGTCAACGCAATCCGCCAGGGCAGCGAGCATATCTGGCACGGCGCACGGGATATCTCCGCCGGTAACCAGGATCTCTCAACCCGAACCGAAGAGCAGGCATCGGCGCTTGTGGAAACCGCCGCCAGCATGGAGCAACTGACCGCCACCGTTCAGCACAACGCCGATAACGCCCACGAAGCCAGCCAGCTGGCGCAGAAAGCGTCGGCAACCGCCAGCAAGGGCGGGAAACTGGTCGGTGATGTAGTCGCCACCATGAACGGCATTTCAGGCAGTTCGAAGAAAATCGCCGATATCACCACGGTGATTAATAGCATCGCCTTCCAGACCAACATTCTGGCGCTCAACGCCGCCGTTGAAGCGGCACGTGCAGGCGAACAGGGGCGTGGTTTTGCTGTGGTAGCCAGCGAAGTACGCAACCTGGCCAGCCGCAGCGGGCAGGCGGCGAAAGAGATCGAAACGCTGATTACCGATTCCGTTAACCGGGTGGAAAAGGGCGCGGATTTGGTCAACCAGGCGGGCATCACGATGGCGGAAATCGTTGATGCCGTGGCGCAGGTGACAGCGATTATGCAGCAGATCGCCTCGGCGACCGACGAGCAGAGTAAAGGCATTGCCCAGGTGGGCGTGGCGATCACTCAGATGGATAGCGTGACGCAGCATAACGCGGCGCTGGTTGAGCAGGTTTCCGCCGCCGCCGCCAGCCTGGAGCGGCAAACGGCGGAGTTGCAGCAGTCGGTTGAGCACTTCCGTTTGGTGGAGCGAACGCTCACCGCGCCAGAGGATAAACCGTCCTCCAGACCGGCACCACGCAAAGCAACGGCGCAAGAAGAGTGGGTGACCTTTTAATTCGCAGAATAACCCGAAAAAGGGATAGAGCGGCGCACCTCTTCGTTATATATTTAATTATATATCGAAGAGGGTAAGGCGATGAATCATTTTGGTAAAGGGTTAATGGCCGGTCTTGCCGCAAGGCAGGCCGCCAGCGCGCAGCATGCAGCCCGTTTTTGCGTGGATTACAAACGCGGCTTCGTACTGGGCTATACGCATCGTATCTATGAAAACACCGGTGACAAGCTGCTCAGCGCGTGGGAGGCGGGCTTGTTGACCCGCCGCTACGCGCTGGATAAAGACGCGGTAATCGACTTCTTTACCGAAACCCAGGCGGGTTCGTCACGGCGCTTTTTTATGGCGGGCTATCGGCTGGGCGGGCAAACCGTTAACGCGGTGGGCGCAGGCGAGCCATAAAATAAGCGTCAACGTACTCGCCATCGCGCAAACCGTACTGCTTGCCGGTGCCTTCGATTTCAAAGCCGAGCTTTTGGTACACCGCGATGGCCGGGGCGTTATCGACAAACACCGTGAGTTCGATGCGCTCAATACGCAGCCAGTTGTCACACATAGCAATCATCTCGCGCAGCAGGGCGGTGGCGATGCCCTGGTTATTGCGCGCGGAATCGACACAGATACCGAAACTGGCGACGTGGCTGCGGCGCGGACGCGTTTCGGCAGCAATAACCAGATGCCCAGCGATCTGGTGATCCACAATGGCAACCAGGTGGTAATGGCCGGGCGTTTTAAAATTCATGCGCTCCTGCCACATTGTCAGGGAAGGATGGGGAACCTGTAGCGTGTTGTAATACACCTCCGGTTGGGTGAACAGGCGATGTACCGCCTCCACATCTGATGGTTCGGCGTGCCGTATCACAATCTCACTCATCCCTTTTACCCTCAATACGTTACAAAACCCCTTAAACATCATTGACTTTTTAATTTTGGTCAATCTGTTTTTTTTCAAAAAAAAGCTGGACACATGCGAATGATAATGATTATTATTGTCATGCGTTCAGGGAGACCCTACGGTGTAAACCTGAAAGCACGACATTGCTCACATTGCTTCCAGTATTTCTTAGCCAGCCTCGAGCTGGCTTTTTTTTGTCCTGAATCTGGTCTCGTAAACTCATTCACATTTTTTGAACAGAGGCGTCAATTTTCGCCCTCTATCATCAACAGCGCTTCCGGTCCACACTACTTCCATCGCAAACGAACTGGGGGTACACAATGATTTACTTACGCAAAGCAGCCGAACGCGGTCATGCCAATCACGGCTGGTTAGACTCATGGCATACCTTCTCTTTTGCCAACTATTACGATCCAAATTTTATGGGCTTTTCCGCCTTGCGCGTGATTAACGATGATGTGATCGACGCCGGTCAGGGCTTCGGTACTCACCCGCACAAAGACATGGAAATCCTGACCTATGTACTGGAAGGCGCGGTTGAGCATCAGGACAGCATGGGCAATAAAGAGCAGGTGCCTGCGGGCGAGTTCCAGATTATGAGCGCCGGAACCGGGGTGCGTCACTCCGAGTACAACCCCAGCGAAACCGAGCGGCTGCACTTGTATCAAATCTGGATCATCCCGGAAAAAAATGGCATTGAGCCGCGCTACGAGCAGCGTCGTTTCGACGCCGTACAGGGCCGCCAGTTGGTGCTGTCACCGGATGCCCGTGACGGTTCGCTGAAAGTGAACCAGGATATGGAACTGTCGCGCTGGGCGCTGTTAAAAGATGAGCAAGGCGTGTACCCGATTGCCGCCGACCGCAATGTCTGGATCCAGGTCGTAAAAGGCAACGTCACTATTAACGGCACCAACGCCACCACCAGCGATGGCCTGGCGATCCGCGACGAGCAGGCGCTGTCGATTCATGCCGACAGCGATAGCGAAATCCTGCTGTTCGATCTGCCGCCGGTTTGAACTCTGTCTTAACAGCGGACCGCCCAGGCAGTGCGCTGTGTTCAAAAAACTGTGCTTTTTCCCGGGCTTCCACTGTTACAGAGGAAGCCCGGGCGTCGTCCGTGATAAACTCGCTTAACAGATCTATTTTGCGCCTTCGAGACGATGAAAAAGAAAAGACCGGTACTACAGGATGTGGCTGATCGCGTAGGCGTGACGAAAATGACCGTCAGCCGTTTCTTGCGTAATCCCGAGCAGGTATCCGAGGCGCTGCGCGGTAAAATCGCCACCGCGCTGGATGAGCTGGGCTACATTCCCAACCGTGCACCCGATATTCTTTCCAACGCCACCAGCCGCGCCATCGGCGTACTGCTACCGTCGCTCACTAACCAGGTGTTTGCAGAAGTGCTGCGCGGTATCGAAAGCGTGATTGATGCCCATGGCTACCAGACCATGCTGGCGCACTATGGCTATAAGCCCGAGCTGGAAGAGGAGCGCCTTGAGTCGATGCTCTCCTGGAATATCGACGGGCTGATCCTCACCGAACGCACCCACACGCCGCGTACCCTGAAAATGATCGAGGTGGCGGGCATTCCGGTGGTCGAGCTGATGGACAGCGTTTCACCTTGCCTGGACATCGCCGTCGGCTTCAATAATTTTGAAGCGGCGCGCCAGATGACGGCGGAAATCATTGCGCGTGGTCACACGCATGTGGCCTATCTGGGCGCGCGTCTTGATGAACGTACCATTCAAAAGCAGCGCGGCTACGAACAGGCGATGCGCGATGCGGGCCTGACGCCGTATAGCGTGATGGTCGAACAATCCTCTTCTTATTCCACGGGTATTGAACTGCTGCGCCAGGCGCGGCGCGAATTCCCTCAACTTGACAGTATCTTCTGCACCAATGACGATTTAGCTATCGGCGCGGCATTCGAGTGCCAGCGGCTGGGCCTGCGTATTCCTGAAGATATGGCCATCGCCGGTTTCCACGGTCACGATATCGGGCAGGTGATGGAACCCCGGCTGGCGAGCGTGCTGACGCCGCGTGAACGTATGGGGCGAATTGGCGCGGAACGCCTGTTAGCGCGTATCCGTGGCGAAATTGTGACGCCGAAGTTGTTAGATTTAGGTTTCACTTTATCGCCAGGCGGCTCGATTTAACCTCGCCAAATTTGAACTAGCTCACACTTATTAACTCTGGCGACGCGCGGTGATTGCGTCGCCCACAGTGCCGCATGACAATGTTACCGATAACTGTTACCCGTAACATTTCCCTTCTAACGTTTTGTGCCAGTGGAGCAACGCGATGAGCACGACTAATCATGATCACCACATCTACGTCTTAATGGGCGTATCCGGCAGCGGTAAATCCGCCGTAGCCAGCGAAGTGGCGCACCGCCTGAAAGCGGCTTTTCTGGATGGCGATTTTCTGCATCCGCGCAGTAACATTATGAAAATGGCGTCCGGCGAGCCGCTGAACGATGACGATCGCAAACCGTGGCTGAAAGCCTTGAACGACGCGGCCTTTGCCATGCAGCGTACCAATAAAGTGTCGCTGATCGTCTGCTCATCCCTGAAAAAAGACTACCGCGACCAGCTACGCGACGGTAACCCGAACCTCTCTTTTATCTATCTGAAAGGGGAATCTGAGGTGATCGAAGGGCGTCTGAAAGCGCGTAAAGGGCATTTTTTCAAACCGCAGATGCTGGTAACGCAATTCCAGACCCTGGAAGAACCGAAAGCCGACGAGACCGACGTCATCGTTATTGATATCGATCAGCCGCTGGAAGGCGTGGTGGAAAGCACCATCGCTGCAATTGGAGAAGGCAAGGCGGCGTGAATACTTTAACATTGGTGTTAACAGCAGTCGGCTCCGTGCTGTTACTGCTGTTTTTAGTGATGAAGGCCCGTATGCACGCCTTCGTTGCGTTGATGGTGGTGTCTATTGGTGCAGGACTTTTCTCTGGTATGCCGCTCGATAAGATTGCGGCAACCATGGAAAAAGGGATGGGCGGCACGCTGGGTTTTCTGGCGGTCGTGGTGGCGCTGGGCGCCATGTTTGGCAAGATCCTTCATGAAACCGGCGCAGTCGACCAGATTGCCGTCAAGATGCTCAAATCCTTCGGGCACAGCAAAGCGCACTACGCCATTGGTCTCGCGGGCCTGATCTGCGCGCTGCCGCTGTTCTTTGAAGTGGCGATTGTCCTGCTGATAAGCGTGGCGTTTTCTATGGCGCGCCACACCGGCACTAACCTGGTGAAGCTGGTGATCCCCCTGTTTGCCGGCGTAGCGGCGGCGGCGGCCTTTTTGCTGCCAGGGCCTGCGCCGATGTTGCTGGCCTCCCAGATGCACGCCGATTTTGGCTGGATGATCCTGATTGGCCTGTGCGCCGCGATACCCAGTATGCTGATCGCCGGGCCGCTGTTCGGCAACGTCATCAGCAAGCATGTAGAACTGCATATCCCGGATGACATCAGCGAGCCGCATTTAGGTGAGGGCAAACTTCCGTCTTTCGGCTTTAGCCTGTCGTTGATCCTGCTGCCGCTGGTGCTGGTGGGCCTGAAAACCATCGCCGCGCGCTTTACTGAACAGGGCTCGCAGCTTTATGAATGGCTACAGTTTATCGGCCATCCGTTTACCGCCATCCTGATTGCCTGCCTGGTGGCGATGTACGGCCTGGCGATGCGTCGCGGAATGCCGCGCGAGCGGGTGATGGAAATTTGCGGTCATGCGCTGCAACCTGCCGGGATTATCCTGCTGGTGATTGGCGCAGGCGGCGTATTTAAACAGGTGCTGGTGGATTCCGGCGTGGGCCCGGCGCTGGGCGAAGCGTTAACCGGTATGGGCTTGCCGATTGCCATTACCTGCTTTGTGCTGGCGGCGGCGGTGCGTATTATCCAGGGTTCCGCCACGGTCGCCTGCCTGACGGCGGTTGGGCTGGTGATGCCGGTGATCGAGCAGTTGCATTACTCCGGCGCACAGCTTGCAGCGCTGTCGATTTGCATCGCGGGCGGGTCAATTGTGGTGAGCCACGTTAATGACGCCGGGTTCTGGCTGTTCGGTAAGTTTACCGGCGCGACTGAAGGGCAAACTCTTAAAACCTGGACGCTGATGGAGACCATCCTCGGAACGGTTGGCGCGATTGTCGGAATGATCGCGTTTGCGATAGTAAGTTAAGCGTTAACCCACTGGCGTGCCTGCCGCACGCCAGTTTCCTGGCCCGTTACCCCTTCATCCACGCCCGAATACCGTCCAGGAACATCTGGGTGGAGAGCATCACCAGCACCAGCCCCATCAACCGTTCCAACGCATTGACCCCTTTCTCACCGAGCAGGCGCAAAAACAGCGATGACTGCAACAGGATCGCCACCGTACCGCCCCAGGCAATCAGCAGCGCGATAACCAAATGCCCCATCTGATTAGGATACTGGTGCGACAGCAGCATCAGCGTTGCCAGAATCGTCGGGCCGGCCACCAGCGGGATCGCCAGCGGTACGATAAACGGCTCTTCCCCGGCGGGCAGGCCGCTGGCGTTCCCCTCCTGGCTGGGAAAAATCATTTTAATAGCAATCAGGAACAGAATAATCCCGCCGGAGATGGAAACCGTCTCGGCGCGCAAATTCAGAAACGCGAGTATTTTTTCACCGGCAAACAGGAAAATCAGCATCAGCAGCAGGGCGATTAACAGCTCGCGAATCATAATCGCCCGCCGCCGCTTCGGTTCGGTGTGTTTTAGAACCGACATAAAAATTGGCAGATTGCCTAAGGGATCCATAATGAGGATCAGCAAAACGGCGGCGGAGATAATGTCATTCATGTACGCATTTCCTGTAAATCGGGTCCACTGCCCGCTTAAATAAGTTGCTTTACTGATGATCGCGCGATCATTGATTTATTTCACTTGCGACTTTAGCTGCATTTTGTAAGGTGAAAGGATGTCCGGCTTTCCCCGGCACGCACAACACGCACACACCTCGCAGGAATGATTCGCTATGAAAAATGTTGGTTTTATCGGCTGGCGCGGAATGGTTGGCTCCGTACTCATGCAACGCATGGTTGAAGAGCGCGATTTTGACGCCATTCGTCCCGTCTTCTTTTCCACTTCCCAGCTTGGGCAGGCTGCGCCGTCTTTTGGCGGCCACCAGGGCGGCACGCTTCAGGACGCGTATTCTATCGACGCACTGAAGGCGCTGGATATTATCGTTACGTGCCAGGGCGGCGATTATACCAACGAAATTTATCCAAAGCTGCGTGAAAGCGGCTGGCAAGGATACTGGATTGACGCCGCCTCGTCGCTGCGTATGAAAGATGACGCCATCATTATTCTTGATCCGGTCAACCAACATGTCATTACCGAAGGCTTAAACAAGGGCGTGAAGGCGTTTGTCGGCGGCAACTGCACCGTCAGCCTGATGCTGATGTCGCTGGGCGGCCTGTTCGCGCAGAACCTGGTGGAGTGGGTGTCCGTGGCGACTTATCAGGCGGCCTCCGGCGGCGGCGCGCGCCATATGCGCGAACTGCTGGCGCAGATGGGCCAACTGTATAACGGGGTAGCGAGCGAACTGGCCGATCCGGCTTCCGCTATTCTGGATATCGAACGTAAAGTCACCGCCCTGACTCGTAGCGGCCAGTTGCCGGTTGATAATTTCGGCGTACCGCTGGCGGGCAGCCTGATCCCGTGGATCGACAAACAGCTGGACAACGGCCAGAGCCGCGAAGAGTGGAAGGGCCAGGCGGAAACCAACAAAATCCTCGGCACCTCGTCCGCGATCCCGGTAGATGGTCTGTGCGTCCGCGTCGGCGCGCTGCGCTGCCACAGCCAGGCGTTCACCATTAAACTGAAAAAAGATGTTTCGCTTTCCTCTATCGAGGAAATGCTGGCGACCCATAACGACTGGGTGAACGTGGTGCCGAACGACCGCGACATCACCGTGCGTGAACTGACCCCGGCGGCAGTAACCGGCACGCTGGCGACTCCGGTAGGCCGCCTGCGTAAACTCAATATGGGCCCGGAATATCTGTCCGCCTTCACGGTTGGCGACCAGTTATTGTGGGGGGCCGCCGAGCCACTGCGTCGTATGTTACGGCAGTTGGCGTAACAGGAAATCATAACGGGAGTGCGTAAGCGCTCCTTTTTTTTGGCACAGGCGAATGTAAACCAGTTTGTTGCAATTTTTCTGAGGAGTCAGATAGCGCGTTGGCTATGCTTAAGGTTCGGGTGGTTTTACCGCTGAAACTTGAAGGTGGGAACGATCGGCCAGAGGATGACGAAGTGGCTGCTCGTTCAGGTCAAAAGAAGTATCACGACCAGACGCTTATGCGTAGGGCGATACATAAAAACAGGATGACGAAACCATGTCTGATCGCATCGATAGAGACGTGATTAATGCGCTTATTGCGGGCCATTTTGCGGATCCTTTTTCCGTACTAGGCATGCACAAAACCGAAGCCGGGCTGGAAGTCCGTGCGCTGTTACCGGACGCCACCGAAGTGTGGGTCATCGAACCGAAAACCGGTCGTAAGGTCGGCAAGCTGGAATGCCTTGATTCCCGTGGGTTCTTTAGCGGCGTGCTGGCTCGCCGTAAAAACTTTTTTCGTTACCAACTGGCGGTCCTCTGGCACGGCCAGCAGAACTTAATTGACGATCCTTATCGCTTTGGTCCGCTGTTGCAGGAAATGGACGCGTGGCTGCTGTCGGAAGGCACACATCTACGCCCATACGAAACCCTGGGCGCCCATGCGCAAACCATGGATGGCGTTACCGGCACCCGCTTTACGCTCTGGGCACCCAACGCGCGCCGCGTTTCCGTAGTCGGCCAGTTCAACTACTGGGATGGACGGCGTCACCCGATGCGTTTTCGTAAAGAGAGCGGGATTTGGGAACTGTTTATCCCCGGCGCGCATAACGGTCAGCTCTATAAATTCGAAATGATTGATGCCAATGGCAACCTGCGTATTAAAGCTGACCCTTACGCGTTTGAGGCGCAGATGCGCCCGGAAACGGCATCGATGATTTGCGATCTGCCGGAAAAAACGACCATCAGTCCGGCAAGGCAAAAAGCCAACCATATGGACGCGCCGATCTCCATTTATGAAGTGCATTTAGGCTCCTGGCGACGCCATACCGAGAACAACTTCTGGCTGAGCTATCGTGAACTCGCCGAACAGTTGGTGCCGTATGTCAAAGGCATGGGCTTTACCCATATCGAACTGCTGCCGATTAACGAACATCCTTTCGACGGTAGCTGGGGCTATCAGCCGCTGGGGCTGTATGCGCCGACCCGCCGCTTCGGCACCCGTGACGACTTTAAATACTTTATTAATGCCGCCCATGCCGCTGGATTGAACGTCATCCTCGACTGGGTGCCTGGCCATTTCCCCAGCGATGAATTTGGCCTGGCGAATTTTGACGGCACCGAACTTTATGAGCACAGCGACCCGCGCGAGGGTTATCACCAGGACTGGAATACGCTGATCTATAACTATGGTCGCCGTGAAGTCAGTAACTATCTGGTGGGCAACGCTCTGTACTGGACAGAGCGTTTCGGCATTGACGCCCTGCGCGTGGACGCGGTGGCATCGATGATTTATCGCGATTATAGCCGCGCTGAAGGGGAGTGGATCCCCAATGAATACGGCGGCCGTGAAAACCTCGAAGCGATTGAATTCCTGCGCAATACCAACCGCGTGCTGGGCGAGCAGGTGCATGGCGCGGTAACCATGGCGGAAGAGTCCACCGATTTTCCTGGCGTGTCGCGCCCCTCTTCAGCGGGCGGCCTGGGGTTCTGGTTTAAGTGGAACCTGGGCTGGATGCACGACACTCTCGACTACATGAAGCTCGATCCGGTGCACCGCCAGTACCATCACGACAAGATGACCTTCGGGATGCTGTACAACTACACCGAAAACTTTGTGCTGCCGCTGTCGCATGATGAAGTGGTGCACGGTAAAAAATCGATTCTGGACCGTATGCCGGGCGATGCGTGGCAAAGATTCGCTAACCTGCGCGCCTACTATGGCTGGATGTGGGCATTCCCGGGTAAAAAATTGCTGTTTATGGGTAACGAATTCGCCCAGGGCCGCGAGTGGAATCACGACTCCAGCCTCGACTGGCACCTGCTGGAAGGCGGCGATAACTGGCATCATGGCGTTCAGCGACTGGTACGCGACCTGAACCATACCTATCGCCACCATAAAGCCATGCATGAACTGGATTTCGATCCTAATGGCTTTGAATGGCTGGTCGTAGAGGACAAAGCGAATTCGGTGTTTGTCTTTGTGCGCCGTGACCGCGAGGGCAACGAAATCATCGTCGCCGCTAACTTTACGCCGGTGCCGCGTCATGAATACCGCTTTGGCGTTAATCAACCGGGGCGCTGGCGTGAAGAACTGAATACCGACTCCATGCACTATCACGGCAGCAACACCGGCAATGGCGGCGTCGTGCAGACCGATGCGATCCCAAGCCATGGGCGCGACAACTCACTGTGCATTACCATCCCGCCGCTGGCGACCATCTGGTTAGTCCGGGAGGGGGAATGAGCCTGCTGGCTACAGGGAACCCAACGCCGCTCGGCGCGCACTTTGACGGGAAAGGCGTGAATTTCACGCTGTTTTCCGCTAATGCCGAAAAAGTCGAACTGTGCTTGTTCGACGAGCAGGGTAATGAACATCGCTATGATTTACCGGCGCGTACCGGGGATGTCTGGCACGGTTATTTAGCCAATATTCGCCCCGGGCAGCGTTACGGTTACCGGGTTCACGGCCCCTGGGCACCGCGCCAGGGGCATCGCTTCAACCCCGCCAAATTACTGCTCGACCCGTGCGCGCGCGCGGTTGACGGCGATGTCGAAGACTCGCCGCTGCTGCACGGCGGCTATCAGGAACCTGACCATCGCGACAGCGCGCCCATCGCGCCGAAAGGCGTGGTGATTCAGGATGACTACGACTGGGAAGACGATGAATTGCTGTATACGCCCTGGGGCGAGACGGTGATTTATGAAGGCCATGTGCGCGGCCTGACGCAGTTACATCCGAAAATCCCCGTCGCGATGCGGGGCACCTATGCCGCGCTGGGCCACCCGGTGATGATCGACTATTTCAAGCGCCTGGGGATCACGGCGCTGGAACTGCTACCGATTGCCCATTTCGCCAACGAGCCGCGTTTGCAGCGCCTGGGGTTAACCAATTACTGGGGATACAACCCGTTCGCATTATGGTGCGTGTCGCCACGTTATGCCATTAATCATGATGTTACCACCGCCGTGGACGAGTTTCGCGATGCGGTGAAAGCGCTGCATCGCGCGGGGATTGAAGTGATCCTGGATATCGTTCTCAACCACACGGCGGAGATTGATGAGGAAGGGCCGACCTTTTCGATGCGCGGAATCGACAACCGTAGCTATTATTGGTTACAGGACAACGGCGACGACTATAACTGGACCGGGTGCGGCAATACCGTGAACCTCAGCAGCCCCGGCGTGGTGGATTTCGCTATCGGCTGCCTGAAATTCTGGGTAGAAGAGTGCCATGTCGACGGCTTCCGCTTTGACCTGGCGTCGGTAATGGGGCGCACCCCGGAATTCCGCCAGGATGCGCCGCTGTTTGAGGCAATTCGCCAGGATCCGGTGCTGTCGAAAGTGAAGCTGATCGCCGAGCCCTGGGATATTGGAGCAGGCGGCTACCAGGTAGGGAACTACCCGCCTTTATTCGCGGAGTGGAACGACCATTACCGTGACGGTATGCGGCGCTTCTGGCTACAGCAGGATCTCTCGTTAGGGGGATTCGCCTGCCGGTTTGCCGCATCCAGCGACGTCTTTCGTGATGATGGCCGCCCGCCGTCCGCCAGTATTAATTTAATCACCGCCCACGACGGCTTTACGCTGCGTGACTGCGTAAGCTTTAACAATAAGCACAACGAAGCCAACGGCGAAGACAATCGTGACGGTACCACCCACAACTTCAGCAATAACTACGGCTTTGAAGGGCTGGAGGCGGGGCAACATATTAAAGAGCGGCGGCGCGACAGTATTCATGCGCTGCTAACGACGTTATTGCTTTCTCAGGGTACCCCGATGCTGCTCGCCGGTGATGAACACGGTCATAGCCAGCACGGCAATAATAATGCCTACTGCCAGGACAACGAACTGACCTGGCTCGACTGGGCCCATAGCAATGACGGGTTAACGACATTTACAGCGGCGTTAATTCACCTGCGCAAGACGATCCCGGCGCTGACCGAGAATCGCTGGTGGGATGAAGGTGATAACAACGTTCGCTGGTTGAATCGAGAGGGTCAACCTCTCCGGGCTGATGAGTGGCAAGGTGGACCGCGCTTTTTGCAGATCCAGCTTTCTGAGCATTGGCTTATTGCGATCAATGCAACCGATGTGGTGTCAGAGATCGTCTTACCCCAAGGGGAATGGCGTGCTATCCCCCCATTTGCCGGAGAGGACAATCCGGTAGTAATGGCTGTATGGCATGGGCCCGCGCACGGAGTGTGCGTATTCCAAAAGTCATAATAAAAGGAGTCAGTCATGGTTAGGTTTGAAAAGAACGATCCTCTGATGTTAGCGCGACAACTGCCTATAAAATCTGTCGCTTTAATACTGGCGGGTGGCCGCGGCACGCGCCTCAAAGATTTAACCACTACCCGTGCAAAACCTGCCGTTCACTTTGGCGGGAAGTTCCGCATCATCGACTTTGCATTATCCAACTGTATTAACTCGGGCATCCGCCGGATTGGGGTGATCACCCAGTACCAGTCTCATACTCTGGTGCAGCATATCCAGCGCGGTTGGTCGTTTTTCAGCGAAGAGATGAACGAGTTTGTCGATTTGCTTCCCGCGCAGCAGCGCGTACACGGCGAAAACTGGTATCGCGGTACCGCTGATGCCGTGACCCAGAACCTCGATATTATCCGGCGCTACGGAGCCGAATACATCGTGATTCTGGCGGGGGACCATATCTACAAACAAGACTATTCGCGCATGTTGATCGACCACGTGGAAAAAGGCGCGCGCTGTACGGTGGCGTGTATGCCGGTTCCTAAGGCGGAAGCAACGGCATTTGGCGTGATGGACGTAGACGAGAACGACAAAATCATCGATTTCGTCGAGAAACCGGCCGATCCGCCGACCATGCCGAATGATCCGAGCAAGTCCCTGGCCAGTATGGGGATTTATATATTTGATGCTGACTACCTGTACGCGTTGCTGGAAGAAGATGACAACGATCCGAATTCCAGCCACGATTTCGGCAAAGATATTATCCCGAAACTGACGGCAGCAGGGGAAGCCTATGCCCACCCGTTCCCGCTCTCCTGTGTGCAGTCCGATCCAGACTCCGAGCCCTACTGGCGCGACGTGGGAACACTGGAAGCCTACTGGAAAGCCAACCTCGATCTCGCCTCCGTGACCCCGGAGCTGGATATGTACGATCGCGATTGGCCAATTCGTACTCACATGGAACCGCTACCGCCTGCTAAATTTGTACAGGACCGATCCGGCAGTCATGGGATGACCCTGAACTCGCTGGTGTCCGGCGGATGCATTATTTCCGGTTCCGTGGTGGTTCAGTCGGTGCTGTTCCCCAGGGTACGGGTAAATTCATTCTGTAATATTGATTCTTCTGTCTTGTTGCCAGATGTCTGGATTGGCCGTTCGTGCCGTCTGCGTCGCTGCATTATTGACCGTGCCTGCGTGATCCCTGAAGGTATGGTGATTGGTGAAAATGCGGAAGAAGATGCTCGCCGGTTCTATCGCTCCGAAGAAGGGATTGTCTTGGTTACGCGCGAGATGCTCAGGAAACTGGAAGGGTAATTGCGCAGGGAATAACCGCGCGGCGCAGGTCGCGCGGTTAAATTTCGCGTTTGGCGCGCATTTTCGCGCCGGGTAATTGAACGGGAGCCATAATGCAGGTTTTACACGTTTGTTCTGAAATGTTTCCGCTGCTGAAAACAGGTGGTCTGGCGGATGTGATTGGGGCGTTGCCCGCCGCGCAGATTGCCGATGGCGTGGATACCCGCGTGCTGTTGCCCGCATTCCCTGATATTCGACGCGGCGTCACTGATGCCCAGCAGGTTGCGCACCGCGACACGTTCGCCGGGCCGGTAACGTTGCTGTTCGGGCATTTCAACGGCGTCGGTATCTATATGATTGACGCCCCGGATCTGTATGACCGTCCGGGCAGCCCTTATCACGACACCAATCAGTACGCGTACCCGGATAACGTTATCCGCTTTGCGCTGCTGGGCTGGGCGGGTTGTGAAATGGCGTGCGGATTCGACCCCTTCTGGAAGCCGGATGTGGTTCACGCCCACGACTGGCATGCCGGACTGGCGCCTGCCTACCTCGCGGCGCGCGGTAATCCGGCGAAATCAGTCTTCACGGTCCATAACCTGGCGTATCAGGGCATGTTCTACGCCCATCACATGAGCGAAATTGGCCTGCCGTGGTGGTTCTTCGACATCAACGGCCTGGAGTTCAACGGCCAGATTTCCTTCTTAAAAGCCGGGCTTTACTACGCCGACCATATCACGGCGGTCAGCCCGACCTATGCCCGTGAAATCACCGAGCCGCAGTTCGCCTACGGTATGGAAGGGCTGCTTCAGCAGCGCCATCGCGAAGGCAGGCTATCCGGCATCCTCAACGGTGTGGATGAGAACATCTGGGACCCGTCAACGGACCTGCTCTTGTCTGCACGATATAACCGCGATACGTTAGAAGAGAAAGCGGAAAACAAACGCCAGCTGCAAGTTGCCATGGGATTGAAGGTGAATGACAAAGTCCCGCTGTTTGCAGTGGTGAGCCGACTTACCAGCCAGAAAGGTCTCGACCTGGTGCTGGAAGCGCTGCCGGGCCTGCTGGAGCAGGGCGGGCAGTTGGCATTGCTTGGCGCGGGTGATGCGGTGTTGCAGGAAGGTTTCCTTGCCGCCGCTGCCGAACATCCGGGCCAGGTCGGGGTACAGATTGGTTATCACGAGGCGTTTTCCCACCGCATCATGGGCGGCGCGGATGTGATCCTGGTCCCCAGCCGATTTGAGCCGTGCGGATTAACGCAGCTCTATGGTTTGAAATATGGCACGCTGCCGCTGGTGCGCCGCACCGGTGGTTTAGCCGATACCGTGTCAGATAGCTCGCTGGAGAATTTAGCCGATGGAATGGCCAGTGGTTTCGTGTTTGAAGATAGTAATGCCTGGTCGCTGCTACGTGCGATTCGGCGTGCTTTCGTGTTGTGGTCGCGTCCATCACTTTGGCGGTTTGTTCAGCGTCAGGCGATGGGCATGGATTTTAGCTGGCATGTCGCGGCGAAGTCTTACCGCGAACTTTATCAACGCTTGATGTAACTATCCAGGAATCACATGTATGAATGCACCCTTTTCCTATTCATCCCCCACCGTCAGCGTTGAGGCGCTAAAGCATTCCATCGCTTATAAGCTGATGTTTACCATCGGTAAAGATCCGGCTATCGCCAACAAGCATGAATGGCTGAACGCAACGCTGTTTGCGGTAAGGGATCGTCTGGTGGAGCGCTGGTTGCGCTCCAATCGCGCGCAGCTTTCCCAGGAAATGCGTCAGGTTTACTACCTGTCGATGGAGTTTCTGATTGGTCGCACCCTCTCTAACGCCCTGCTGTCGCTGGGTATTTACGATGACGTCAAAGATGCGCTCGAAGAGATGGGCCTCGATCTGGAAGAACTGATCGGTGAAGAGAATGACCCCGGCCTCGGTAACGGCGGCCTCGGGCGTCTCGCCGCCTGTTTCCTGGACTCTCTGGCGACCTTAGGGCTGCCGGGGCGTGGTTATGGAATTCGCTACGACTACGGTATGTTCCGGCAAAATATTGTCGATGGCCGTCAAAAAGAGTCCCCTGATTACTGGCTGGAATACGGTAACCCGTGGGAATTTAAACGCCACAACACCCGCTACAAAGTGCGCTTCGGCGGACGTATTCAGCAGGAAGGCAAGAAAACCCGCTGGATTGAAACCGAAGAGATCCTGGCCGTCGCCTATGACCAGATTATCCCCGGATACGATACCGACGCCACCAACACGCTGCGCCTGTGGAATGCCCAGGCGAGTAGCGAAATCAACCTCGGTAAATTCAACCAGGGCGACTACTTCGCGGCGGTGGAAGATAAAAACCACTCGGAAAACGTCTCCCGCGTGCTGTATCCGGATGACTCGACCTATTCCGGGCGCGAGCTGCGTTTGCGTCAGGAGTACTTCCTGGTGTCGGCTACCATCCAGGATATCCTGAGCCGCCATTACCAGATGCATAAAACCTATGCCAATCTGGCGGATAAAATCGCGATTCACCTGAACGACACCCACCCGGTGCTGTCGATTCCCGAACTGATGCGCTTGCTGATCGACGAGCATAAGTTTGGTTGGGATGAAGCCTTTGAAGTCACCTGCCAGGTGTTCTCTTACACCAACCACACGTTGATGAGCGAGGCGCTGGAAAGCTGGCCGGTAGATATGCTGGGCAAAATCCTGCCGCGCCATCTGCAAATCATTTTCGAGATCAACGACTACTTCCTGAAAACCGTTCAGGAGCAGTACCCGAACGACACAGCATTGCTTAGCCGCACCTCAATTATCGACGAATCCAACGGTCGTAAAGTGCGTATGGCCTGGCTGGCGGTGGTGGTGAGCCATAAAGTTAACGGCGTATCGGAACTGCACTCAAACCTGATGGTGCAATCGCTGTTCGCCGATTTCGCGCGCATCTTCCCGATGCGTTTCTGCAACGTGACCAACGGCGTGACGCCGCGCCGCTGGCTGGCGCTGGCAAACCCGGCGCTGTCTGAAGTGCTGGACGATCACATTGGCCGCAACTGGCGTACCGATTTAAGCCAGTTGAGCGAACTCAAGCAGCATATCGACTATCCGCTGGTAAACCAGGCGGTGCGTCAGGCCAAGCTCGAAAACAAAAAGCGGCTGGCAAATGTCATTGCCCAGCAACTGGATGTGGTGGTCAACCCGAAAGCGCTGTTCGATGTGCAGATTAAGCGTATTCACGAGTACAAACGTCAGCTGATGAATGTCCTGCACGTGATTACCCGCTATAACCGCATCAAGGCCGACCCGAATGCCGACTGGGTGCCGCGCGTGAACATTTTCGCCGGTAAAGCCGCGTCGGCGTATTACATGGCGAAACACATTATTCACCTGATCAACGATGTGGCTGAGGTGATCAACAACGATCCCGATGTGCGCGACCATCTGAAAGTGGTGTTTATCCCGAACTACAGCGTCAGCCTGGCGCAGGTGATTATCCCGGCGGCGGATCTTTCCGAACAGATCTCCCTGGCGGGCACCGAAGCGTCTGGCACCAGCAACATGAAATTCGCTCTCAACGGTGCGCTGACTATCGGCACGCTGGACGGCGCAAATGTCGAAATGCTGGAGCACGTTGGCGCGGAGAACATGTTTATCTTTGGCAACACGGCGGAACAGGTCGAGGAATTGCGCCGCAAAGGTTACAAGCCGCGCGAGTACTACGAGCAGGATGAAGAGCTGCATCTGGCGTTAACCCAGATCGGCACCGGCGTCTTTAGCCCGGAAGATAAAAACCGTTACCGCGATCTGCTCGATTCCCTGATCAACTTTGGCGACCACTATCAGGTGCTGGCGGATTACCGCAGCTACGTGGATACCCAGGATAAAGTGGATGAGCTGTATCGTCAGCCGGAAGCCTGGTCCACCTGCGCGATGCAGAATATTGCCAATATGGGGTATTTCTCGTCCGACCGGACGATTCAGGAGTACGCCGAAAATATCTGGAATATCAAGCCAGTACGCTTGTAAAGCGGCCATAAAAAAACGGCGGAGATCCTCCGCCGTTTTTCTTTTAAGAGGCTAACGAAAGCTCTTGTTTCGTGTATTTAGCGAGCCAGCCCGCGATGCGCGACTCCTGCTCGGCATTTAGCCACATGCCTGTCTTGGTACGACGCCATACCGCATCATCCAGACGGCGCACCCACTCGTGGTCCACCAGGTAGCGCAGTTCCGCCTCATAAAACTCATGACCGAAATCTTCGCCTAGTTCCTCAAGACGACTGCTGTTGCCCAGAATCAGATCGCTGTTTGAACCGTAAGTCCGCGCATAGTGGCGCGCCAGCGATTCGCTGATAAACGGATAGCGGCGGCGCAGTTTCGCGGCGTAGTCATCGCGGTCGCCGTTCAGTTCACCGCCAGGCAGAATACAGCTTTTGGTCCAGGCCGGGCCCATAGACGGGTAGTAGTTAGCCAGTTTTTCCAGCGCGTGTTCCGCCAGCTTACGGTAGGTGGTCAGCTTACCGCCGAATACCGACAGCAGCGGCGCCTGGCCGTTTTCATCGTGAATATCCAGCGTATAGTCGCGGGTAATAGCCTGTGGCGAGTCGGATTCATCATCGCACAGCGGACGCACGCCGGAGTAGGTCCACACCACGTCGTCGCGGTTAAGCTGCTTTTTAAAGTGCAGGTTATAAACCTTCAGCAGGTAATTAATTTCGCTCTCATCAATCGCCACCTGTTTCGGATCGCCGTTGTACTCCACGTCGGTGGTGCCGATAATCGAAAACTCGTCCATCCATGGGATCACAAACACGATGCGCTTATCTTCGTTTTGCAGGATGTACGCCTGCTTCTGCTGATGAACGCGCGGCACGACGATATGGCTGCCTTTAATCAGACGGATGCCGTACGGCGACGGCAGTTTCAGCCCGTCATCAAAGAAGTTTTTTACCCACGGACCGGTAGCGTTCACCAGGCCGCGTGCGCGCCAGGTGTAGGTTTTGCCGGTATCGATATCTTCTGCTTCCACTACCCACAGGCCGTTTTCGCGGCGGGCGGAGGTGGCTTTGGTGCGGGTCATCACTTCGCCGCCTTTCTTTACCACCATCTGCGCGTTCGCGAGCACCAGGCGCGCATCGTCCACCCAGCAGTCAGAATATTCGAAACCGCGCACAATCTCCGGTTTCAGTACCGAATCCGCGCCAAAGCGCAAACCGTGCGAGCGCGGCAGGCTGGTGCGCTTGCCGAGGTTATCGTACATAAACAGTCCAGCGCGGATCATCCAGGCTGGGCGTAAATGCGGGCGGTGCGGCAGGCGGAAACGCATCGGGAACGCAATATGCGGGGCCATTTTCAGCAGCACTTCACGTTCTGCCAGCGCCTCGCTGACCAGACGGAATTCATAATGTTCCAGGTAACGTAAGCCGCCGTGGATCAGCTTTGAACTTGCCGATGAGGTGGCACAGGCCAAATCCTGCGCTTCCAGCATCAGCACCGATAAACCGCGCCCGGCTGCATCCACCGCAATGCCTGCGCCGTTAATGCCTCCGCCTATCACAATCAGATCTTTGGTTTCCATGCTTGCCTCTTGCACTTTCGTTAAAGCTCAAAAATGTTCGTTATCGCTCATAATAGCAAATCTTCCGGTCGTTTGGTAACAAGAAAAAAACAATTTCGCGTGATACACATAACAATATGGCGCGCCGCCCTGCTCAGCACGTACACTTAAACGGTAAACCCGAACTCACCGGCTCAACGCCGGGTATTGTGAATCACTGTAGAAAACGAGAGCGACCATGGATCACTTTGAATGTATTGGTGTGGAAGAAGCGCACCAGAAAATGCAACGCGGCACCGCCGTACTGGTGGATATCCGCGACCCGCAAAGTTATGCGATTGGTCATGCGCCCGGCGCGTTTCATTTAACCAACGACACGCTGAACAACTTTATGCAGGAAACCGATTTCGACACGCCGGTAATGGTGATGTGTTATCACGGCAACAGCAGTAAAGGCGCAGCGCAATACCTGCTGCAACAGGGCTATGAAAATGTGTATAGCGTGGATGGCGGCTTTGATGCCTGGCATCGGCATTTTCCCGCCGAAGTGGCTTATAAGCTGGGTTAATTAGCGTATATACTCCCTTTCTTTGTGTGGAAAATGGCGTTTATTGATGGTACTGATTACGACTTTTGCCAATCCGCGAATGGCTCAGGCCTTTGTGGATTACATGGCCACGCAGGGCGTTGTTCTGACCATTCAGCAGCACAGCCAGACCGATGTCTGGCTTGCTGACGATCAACAGGCCGACCGGGTGCAGGCGGAACTGGCACAATTTCTCGAAGACCCTAACGATCCGCGCTATCTGGCCGCCAGCTGGCGTACCGGCCATACCGACAGCGGCCTGCACTATCGGCGCTACCCGTTTATGGCGACGCTGCGCGAGCGCGCCGGGCCGTTCACCATTGGGCTTGCCAGCGTTTGTATCGCGGTATATGTGCTGATGCTGGCGGTGGGGGACCAGGCGGTAATGATTTGGCTCGCCTGGCCTTATGACTCAAGTCTCGATTTCGAATTCTGGCGCTACTTTACCCATGCGCTGCTTCATTTCTCGATCATGCATATCACCTTTAATTTGTTATGGTGGTGGTATCTCGGCGGGCCGGTGGAAAAACGGCTCGGCAGCGGCAAGCTGATTGTACTGACGTTGGTCTCCGCGCTGTTAAGCGGCTACGTGCAGCATAAATTCAGCGGGGCCTGGTTTGGCGGCTTGTCTGGCGTGGTGTACGCGCTGATGGGTTACGTCTGGCTGCGCGGCGAGCGCGATCCCGAAAGCGGTATTGTGATGCCGCGTGGTTTAATGGTGTTTGCGCTGCTGTGGCTGATCGCCGGTTGGTTCGATCTGTTTGGGTTCTCAATTGCCAATGCCGCGCATCTGACCGGGTTGCTGGTAGGGCTGGTGATGGCGTTCGTTGACTGCCTATATTTGCGAAAACGAACATAATTCAGTGCAGTGCAGGAGAAAAGAGTGAAGCAAACACAGCGTCATGACGCCATTATTGAACTTGTTAAAAAACAAGGATATGTCAGCACTGAAGAGCTGGTTGAACAGTTTTCTGTTAGCCCGCAGACCATTCGCCGTGATTTAAACGACCTGGCCGATCAGAACATGATTTTGCGCCATCACGGCGGCGCCGCATTGCCGTCCAGCTCGGTCAACACCTCGTGGCACGACCGTAAAGCCACCCAGACCACCGAGAAGGCGCGTATCGCCCAGCGCGTCGCCAGCCAAGTCCCTAACGGGGCCACGCTGTTTATCGATATCGGCACGACGCCGGAAGCCGTGGCCCACGCGCTGTTAAACCATGAAAACCTGCGCATCGTGACCAACAACCTTAACGTCGCTAACACGCTGATGGTGAAGGACGATTTCCGCATCATCCTGGCGGGCGGTGAACTGCGCAGCCGCGATGGCGGGATTATCGGCGAAGCGACCCTCGATTTTATCTCTCAGTTTCGGCTCGATTTCGGCATTCTCGGCATCAGCGGCATCGACAGCGACGGCTCGCTGTTAGAGTTTGACTATCATGAAGTGCGCACCAAACGCGCGATCATTGAAAACTCGCGCCATGTGATGCTGGTGGTGGACCATTCGAAATTTGGCCGTAACGCCATGGTGAACTTAGGCAGCATCAGCCTGGTGGATGCGGTTTACACCGATACCGCACCGCCCGCGGGCGTGTTGCAGGTGATCCGCGAGCATAACATCCAGCTGGAACTGTGCTGATCGCACCCGGCTTCGCCGGGTGTGTTAAACGCCGTACCCCATCATTTTGAGCAATTGCTGGGCATGCTGCACCGCCGCCTGGCGATGCGCCACGCCGAGTTTTTGATACAGATTGCGGATATGGGTTTTGATGGTGGTCGCCGCCACATCCAGCTCGCCGGCGATTTGATCGTTGCTGTAGCCAGAATAAATCAGCCCCAACACCTGCCATTCGCGCTGGGTAAGCGGGCTGGTGCGGATCAGTTCCGGCACTTCAGGATGGGTTAATAAACGGGTGACAAAATTCTCGTCAAAATGGGCGAACTTGTGCCGGTGATGCTGGTTAATTTCACGCAGGATCAGCTGGGCGCGATGCTGTTCCAGCTCCGGCAACGTGTTGAGTTGAATCAGCTGACGCAGCTGTTGCGCCATCGCTTCGCCTTCAATCACAAAATGGCTGACGAACCCCGTGCGGTTAGAGAGCGTGAGCGCCTCCAGCAGCACGCGCTGGGCGTCGCTTTTGCGGCCTGACTGCCAGTAAAGCTGGTTCAACAACAGCAGGTTGCGGTTGATATCACTCATCAGGCGCAGGCTGCGCGCGTTTTCGTTGAGCTCTTCCAGCACCATTTCCGCCGGATCGAAATCCCCCAGCAGAATTTGCGCACGGGCGATATTACGCCACTGGCTTTGCAGGAAGTGGTTGTCCGCCGATCCCGGCTTCGGCGTCTGGCGCAACCAGTTGGCGGCCGCGGTTTTATCGCCGGTCATTTGCCAGTAGATCACCCGGACTTTGTCGGCATTCGACACCCAGTCGCTGTGATAGGGGCCGTTGCCCAGCAGGTTTTCCAGACGGTTCAGGTGGCTGCGGGCATTATCCAGCGCGCCACGCGCCAGCGAGCTTTGTACCAGCAGGGCCAGGCACTGTAGCTGCTGTTGGGGCTGGTAGTTTGCCAGCACCTCGATACCCTGGCGGGCGCAGGCTTCCGCCTCGTCCAGGCGCGCCCAGGCCCACAACAACTGCGCCCGGATGCGCAGCAAAAATTCATGCAGCGGTAACTGCTCAAGATGCTGTTCGCGGATCAGGGTGAAGGCTTTATCCTGGGTTTCCCAGGCGGCCTGCAAAAAGCCCTGGGCAAACAGGATTTCGCTTTGCTGGATCAGGCTCCACAGCGCGTAATGCCAGACGTCATGGCGACGAGCCATCATTTCGGTTTGCTGCATCACCGCCAGCGACTGGCTCAGTTCGCCTTTGCAGTGCAGCACTTCGCCGTGTACCGACGTCGCGACGATGCGGCTGTAATAGCTGGCCAGCGGCAGGGTCTCCAGCGCGATAATCGACAGCCGCTCCGCCTCTTGCGGGTCGCCATCGTTAATCGCCACCTGGGCGCGCAGCGCGTTAAATTCACCCTGCAAGGTTTCGTCCATCTCGCCGTTCATTTCCTGCTCGGCGCGGGCGAGCAGGGTATTCACTTCGCCGTAGCGATGCTGGCTTTGCATCAGCCAGGCCTGCAACAGCACCAGTTTCGGGTTCGCCAGCAGGCTCTCCCAGGGCAGCGCTTTCAGCGACTCTTCAAGCAGCGTCAGTTCGCTGTGGTTGAACAAGCCCCAGGCGTGATTCAGCAGGATATCGCGCAGCATCGCGGCATCGCCTGCCGCCAGCGCGTGATGAATGGCTTCGCCGGGGAAGCCCTGCGCCATCCAGCCTTCGGCGGCGGCGCGATGAATTTCCGGCAGTTGCGTCGCCAGTTCCCACTGGCAGCGCTGGCGGAGAAAATTGCCGAACAGCGGATGATAGCTAAACCACTCGCCGCTATCGTCCATGCGTTGCAGAAACAGCCCCTGACGCTCAATCTCTTCGAGGCGCATCTGGCCGTTTTCTTCGCCGGTGACGCGCACGATCAGCGCATCGTTCATCGAGCGCAGCAGGGCGCTTTTCAACAGGAACTTGCGCACATCGACGTCGATGTTATCCAGCACTTCATCCACCAGATAATCGGACAGATGGCTGGCGTTGATCCCCGCCAGGCGGCGAGCGGACTGGTGCGCTGAGGTGTTGTTCTGGCGGGCAGAGAGCGCGATAAGCTGCAACGCGGTCGCCCATCCGGCGACGTCATCGCACATCTTACTGCTTTCAGCAGGTTCGATAGGCACATTCAGGCGGCAATCAAAAAATTGTTTGGCTTCCTGGTGAGTGAAAGCCAGTTGCTGGCTGCCGATCTCCAGCAGTTGGTCGCGCACCCGCAGATTGGCAATGCCAAGTTGCGGCAGATTACGCGATAGCACCACCAGGCTGACATTTTCGGGCTGATGGCGCAGAAAGAAACGCATTGCATCGTGGATCACCGGGTTGGTGATGAGATGATAGTCGTCAATGACCAGATACAGCGGGCGTTCCCAGTCGGCGAGCTCGATAAACAGTTGGGCAAACAGGGAGTTGAGGCTGGCGTACTGGCGTTTTTGCGCCATCACTTCGCTGGTCGCGCAGTGCCCGCCCGTGGCCTGCTGGATGGCGGCAATTAAATAAATCGCGAAGCGCTCCTGCTGGTTATCCCCTTCATCAAGAGAAAACCATCCTAAATCCTGTTTACCGGAAGCCCACTGGGAAACCAGCGTGGTTTTGCCATAGCCCGCCGGGCTGGTGACAAGAGCCAGCCGATAGTGATGTGCGCTGCTCAGCTTCGCCAGAAGCCGTTCACGTAAAACGGTATTTTCCAGGCGAACCGGACGACTTAATTTAGACGGTATCAACATAGATGGTCACTTCACTGTGTAATCCAGGCCGAATGATTTATTTTGCGCCTCGTAATTAATACAGGCATGTAGGGTCGGACACCCTATGAAGTATTGCAAGTTATGTCGATTTTAATAGCGGGTAAAGTTGCACTAAGTCACATTTCGATAACTATTATGAACGATCGCTACGACATTCGGGTGAGGTGAGGAGCGGCTTGTAAAGGGGGGGGAGCGGGTGCCGCGCTTTTTTGGGACTCATCGCTAATGTAAATATTCCCATTATGGCTTATGAGCCTGTGTAGACATCGGTGTTTACAGATTGTTATCGATACTGAGATTTACAGAAAGCGGCAGAAAAGTAATTTGAGAAGGTGTTGAGTGTCAGGGATCACATTTTTGCCTACTCCCCGCTACTCCTCCCTGTCTAATCCCCGCCAGGATGAGGAATTCGCGGTGGCTGCCAGGCACACTAGCGCTAATGCCATTACTTTTTTACAGGACCCTGTTTCTATGTCACAGACGACGTTTGACAACACCCAATTTGAGGCCGCCCTGACGCGTCAGTGGCGACGTTTTGGTTTATCTGCCGCCAGCGAGATGACACCTCGCCAGTGGTGGCATGCGGTCAGCGCCGCGCTGGCGGAAATGCTGCGCGCGCAGCCGATGGTTCAGCCTGAGGCAAACCAGCGCCATGTTAACTACATCTCGATGGAATTCCTGATTGGCCGCCTCACCGGTAACAACCTGCTCAATCTGGGTTGGTACCAGGCGGTAAGCGACGCGTTGAGCAGCCATAACGTCAATCTTACCGATCTGCTGGAAGCGGAAACTGACCCGGCGCTGGGCAACGGCGGTCTGGGGCGTCTCGCGGCCTGCTTCCTGGATTCTATGGCGACGGTCGGCCAGGCGGCCACCGGCTATGGCCTGAACTATCAGTACGGCCTGTTCCGCCAGTCGTTCGAAGACGGCAAGCAGAGGGAAGCGCCGGATAACTGGCATCGCGAAAGCTATCCGTGGTTCAGCCACAACGACGCGCTGGATGTGCAGGTAGGCATTGGCGGCAAACTGGTGAAAAACGGTAGCCAGCAGGTCTGGGAACCGGGCTTTACCATCACCGGCCAGGCCTGGGATTTGCCGGTGCTGGGTTACCAGAACGGCGTGGCGCAGCCGCTGCGCTTATGGCAGGCCACTCACGCGCATCCGTTTAACCTCACCAAATTCAACGACGGCGACTTCCTGCGCGCCGAACAGCAGGGCATTGATGCGGATAAGCTCACCAAAGTGCTCTATCCGAACGACAACCATCAGGCCGGTAAAAAACTGCGTTTGATGCAGCAGTATTTCCAGTGTGCCTGCTCGATTGCCGATATTCTGCGCCGCCATCACTACCTGGGCCGTTCGCTTAACGAACTGCCGGATTATGAAGTGATTCAGCTTAACGACACCCACCCGACCATCGCCATTCCTGAACTGCTGCGCGTGCTGATCGACGAGCACCAGATGAGCTGGGACGAGGCCTGGGCGATCACCAGTAAAACCTTTGCCTACACCAACCATACCCTGATGCCTGAGGCGCTGGAGTGCTGGGACGAGCGGCTGATCCGCACGCTGCTGCCGCGCCATATGCAAATCATTAAAGAGATTAACGCGCGCTTCAACGTGCTGGTAGACAAGACCTGGCCGGGCGACGAGGCGGTTTGGGCCAAACTGGCGGTGGTGTATGACAAACAGGTACGCATGGCGAACCTGTGCGTAGTCAGCGGCTTCGCCGTCAACGGCGTGGCGGCGCTGCACTCGGACCTGGTCGTGAAAGATCTGTTCCCGGAATATCACCAGCTGTGGCCGACCAAATTCCACAACGTGACTAACGGCATTACGCCGCGTCGCTGGATCAAGCAGTGCAATCCGGAACTGGCGGCGCTTATCGACAAGACGCTGAACAAAGAGTGGGTAAATGATTTAGACGCGCTGGCGGATCTGGAAAAATATGCCGATGACGCCGATTTCCGTCAGGAATACCGCGCCATCAAACAGCGCAACAAGGTTAAGCTGGCTGCTTTCGTGAAAGCGCGCACCGGCATTGAAATTAACCCGGAAGCCCTGTTCGATATCCAGATCAAACGCCTGCACGAATATAAGCGCCAGCACCTGAACCTGTTGCAGATTCTGGCGATGTACAAAGCGATCCGTGAAAACCCCCAAGCCGACCGCGTACCGCGCGTGTTCCTGTTTGGGGCGAAAGCCGCGCCGGGATATTACCTCGCCAAGAACATCATCTACGCGATCAACAAAGTGGCCGATGCGATCAACAACGATCCGCTGGTAGGCGACAAACTGAAAGTGGTGTTCCTGCCGGATTACTGCGTCTCGGCGGCGGAGAAAATGATCCCGGCGGCGGATATTTCTGAGCAAATTTCTACTGCCGGTAAAGAAGCTTCCGGCACCGGCAATATGAAGCTGGCGCTCAACGGCGCGCTGACCGTCGGCACCCTGGACGGCGCGAACGTCGAAATCGCCGAGAAAGTGGGCGTAGAGAACATCTTCATCTTTGGCCTGACGGTTGACGAAGTCAAAGTGCTGAAAGCCAAAGGCTACGACCCGGTGAAATGGCGCAAGAAAGATAAACTGCTGGATGGTGTGCTGAAAGAGCTGGAGAAGGGTGTTTACGCCGATGGCGACAAGCACGCTTTCGATCCCATGCTGCAAAGCATCGGCAAAGCGGGCGGCGACCCGTATTTGTTGATGGCCGACTTCGCCTCCTACGTGGCGGCGCAAAAACAGGCGGATTTACTGTACCGCGACCAGGAAGCCTGGACGCGAGCTGCTATCCTGAATACCGCGCGTTGCGGCATGTTCAGCTCTGACCGCTCAATTCGCGACTACCAGACCCGTATTTGGCAGGCCAAACGTTAAGGATATGCCATGGATAAACGCCTGAATAATGCCGCCCTCGAGGCGGGTATTAGCGCTAATTACATTAATGCTCACGGCAAAGCTCAGGCGATTGGTACAGAAACCAAGCGCCGCCTGCTGGAAGCAATGAACCGCACTCATGCGGTTAAAAAACCGGCTGCGGCGCCGATCCCCGGCGTAAAGGTGCTGCGTTCAAGTACCCGCATGGCGATTGCCCTTGAAGGCAAAGGCGAATTTGAATGGCTGTTGACCACCGAAGCGGGCAAGCAGCATACGGGGAGCGCGGCAGGCGGCGACAGCCTGCGGCTTCCCGCCAAATTGCCTCGGGGTTACCACACCCTGACGCTGAAACAGAAATCCCAACAGTGGGAATGCCGGTTGATCGTCGCGCCAAAACGCTGCTTTGAACCGGAAACCATCGTTAAAGGCGAAAAAATCTGGGGCGCCTGCGTTCAGCTTTATACCCTGCGCTCGCGCACTAACTGGGGGATTGGCGATTTCGGCGATCTGAAGCGGATGCTGGTGTCCGTGGCGCAACGGGGCGGCAGCTTTATCGGCCTGAACCCGATCCACGCGCTCTATCCCGCGAATCCGGAAAGCGCCAGCCCTTATAGCCCATCGTCGCGCCGCTGGATGAACGTGATTTATATCGACGTGAACGCTATCGACGATTTCCAGCAAAGCGAAGAGGCGCGCAGCTGGTGGGAAATGCCCACCACTCAGCAATCCCTGAAAGCGGCTCGGGATGCGCAATGGGTCGACTATTCTGCGGTCACAGCCTTGAAAATGGCGGGCCTGCGTCTGGCCTGGAAGCAATTTTCGCTGCGCGGCGAAGATGACGAACAGGTTCGCGGCTTCCGTGATTTTGTCGACAGCGAAGGCGAAAGCCTTTACTGGCAGGCTGCGTTCGACGCGCTGCACGCGGAACAGGTAAAAGAAGATGAACTGCGCTGGGGCTGGCCTGTCTGGCCCGAGGGATATCAGTCCATCGACAGCCCGCAGGTGAAAGCCTTCTGCAAGGAGAATGCGGACCAGGTTAACTTTTACCTGTGGCTGCAATGGCTGGCCTGGAAACAGTTCGCTGAATGCTGGGAAACCAGCCAGTTACACGGCATGCCGGTCGGCCTGTATCGCGATCTGGCGGTAGGCGTAGCGGAAGGCGGCGCGGAAACCTGGTGTGACCGGGAGCTGTACTGCCTGAAAGCATCGGTCGGCGCACCGCCGGATATCCTCGGGCCGCTCGGTCAAAACTGGGGCTTGCCGCCGATGGACCCGCACGTGATGACCGCACGCGGCTATGAGCCGTTTATCCAGCTATTGCGTGCCAATATGACCCACTGCGGCGCGTTGCGTATCGACCACGTGATGTCGATGCTGCGGTTGTGGTGGATCCCTTACGGCGAGACCGCGGATCAGGGCGCTTATGTGCATTATCCGGTGGATGATTTACTGGCGATCCTGGCGCTGGAAAGCGAGCGCCACCAGTGCATGGTGATTGGCGAGGATTTGGGCACCGTGCCGGTGGAAATCGTCGGCAAACTGCGCCAGAACGGCGTCTACTCCTACAAAGTGCTCTATTTCGAAAACGACTCCCGCAAGCACTATCGCGCACCGCAGGCCTGGCCTGAGCAGGCGATGGCGGTGGCGACCACCCACGACTTACCGACTCTGCGCGGCTACTGGGAAAGCGGCGATTTAACCCTCGGAAAAACGCTGGGCCTGTACCCGGATGAAATCGTGCTGCGCGGGTTGTATGAAGATCGCGAACGCGCCAAACAGGGGCTACTGGACGCGCTGCATCAGTACAACTGCCTGCCGAAAAGCGTGGGGCGTAAAGCGAGAGGGATGAAAATGACGCCGCTGCTCAACCGGGCCATGCAGCGTTATATCGCCGATACGCACTGCGCCCTGCTGGGCTTACAGCCGGAAGACTGGCTGGATATGGCGGACCCGGTGAATATTCCTGGCACCAGCTATCAGTACAAAAACTGGCGGCGTAAATTATCCGCGCCCCTTGAGAAAATGTTCGCCGACGAAGGCGTCAACACGCTGATCAAGGATCTGGATAAGCGACGCCGCGCGGCTTCGCGCAAGCGTGCGTTAAAGAAATAACCCAGAAAAAAGGCGCTGATTCAGCGCCTTTCAGAGTGCTGACAAAGTCCTGGCCGTAAAGTCAGGACTTTGATCTAATAAGGTCAGTGCAAAAAACGGACTGACCGCCATGCTCAGAGAACCTTCCCCGCAGCAGTACCAGTTTGAAACCATCACCCTCGACGAACTCGTCCCCGAAGACCATCTGGTGCGTAAAATCGACGCCACCATCGACTTTGAATTTATCCGCGATGCGGTCGCGCACCTCTACTGCCCTGACAACGGCAGGCCCGCTATCGACCCGGTGCGTCTGATTAAGATGATGCTGCTGGGTTATCTCTTCGGCGTCCCCTCTGAGCGCCGTCTGGTTAAAGAAATTCAGGTCAACGTGGCCTACCGCTGGTTCCTGCGTATGGGCCTGACGGAGAAAGTGCCGGATGCCTCCACCCTCAGCCAGAACCGCATCCGCCGCTTTAACGACAGCGATGTGTTCCAGCAAATTTTTGACCATATCGTGGGGCAGGCGCTGGGTCAGGGCATGGCGAATGGCCGGGTGCTTTATACCGACAGCACCCATCTGAAGGCAGATGCCAGCCCGCGCAAGGCGGTGAATGAACTGCGCCCGGAGGGCGTCAGCGAATACCTGGAGCAACTCAATGCAGCGGTGGAGGCCGACAGGAAGCAGCACGCAAAAAAGCCGCTGCCCGGTGTAAAAAAGACGCCAGAAAGCGCAGCCGCCGTTAAGAACACCAAAGTGAGCACCACCGACCCGGAAAGCAGGTTCATGCACCGGGAAGGCAAGCCGAAGGGGTTCTTCTGGCTGGACCACCGCACGGTGGACGGGAAACATGGCATCATCATGGACACGCATCGCGCGGCTGAAACGCCAGACGGAACGGTTCGGGCTGGAGACGGTGGCGGCGGGCGTGGATGCAGGCTACTTCACGGCGGCGGTGTGCCATCTGACGCAGGAGACGGGCATCGCGCTGGTACCGGGTTACCGGAGGCCGAATCAGGGCCAGAATGATTACCAGAAAAAGCACTTCAGGTACGACCCACAGAAGGATGTGTATGTGTGTCCGGCGCGGGCGAAATGCACAACAAACCGACAGATGCAGAAGACGATAACGCGGCACGTCTGGGAAGAGGCGAAGGAGAAGGCCAACGCGCTGCGACTGACGAAATGGGGCAAAAAGGTGTATGCGCGGCGAAAGGAGACGGTGGAGCGCAGCTTCGCGGATGCGAAACAGCATCATGGTCACCGGTATGCGCGGTTCCGGGATCTGATGAAGGTGCAGATGCAGTGCCTGCTTGCGGCGACAGCGCAGAATATGAAGAAGATGGCGCTGCTGGCGCTGTTTTACTGGCTGTTACAGGTAGTGAAAGGGCTGGCAGGAAGGCTCAGCAGGCCGGTAAGCCGGCAGAAACACATCACAGAGTGGTAACGGAAAAATATCGCGATCGCGACCTGAGGTCGCTACAAAAGAAGAACCCCACGTAAAACATGGGGTTCGTCAGCAGTCTGAAAGGCGCTGATTCAGCGCCTTTACTGGTTTAAACAAACGGTGCCAGCGGATCCGCGAGGGTAAACGCTTTTTCTTTATCGGCAACAGGCGGATAAATCAACTCATTGGTGATCGCCGTTTTCAGCTTTTTCGCTTCCTCTTTCACCATTTTAACCTCCTGCGCCCACGTTTCGGTATACACCGCACCCCACGGTCCAAGATCCACGCAGGTCACGTAAAACGGCTGCTGATACGCCAACGGCTCGGCATTCAGCAACGCCGCCGCCGCATTATTCCCGGCGTATTTACCCAGCGGAATGGCGTGCTGGCAGGTCATAAACGCGTGATGGCCTTCGTTATCGCAGGCGGCATACGCCACATCGCCGGTGGCGAAAATATCCGGCTGGCCGATAACCTGAAGATTCGCGTCAACGTGCAGGCGACCGCGATTATCACGCGGTGCTTCAATCTGAAGCGTGAGCGGGCTGGCACTCACGCCAGCGGTCAGTACGACAGAGTGTGATTCAATAAACGTCCCGTCAGTAAGTGTCACACCGTTCTGCTGGATGGTTTCTATGCTGCTATTGAGACGCCATTCGACGTTAAGCTCATTCGACGCCTGGGCGATCACATCGCGCAGTTCCTGTCCGAAATGACCGCCGATCTGTGCGGCGCGCTCAATCACCATCACCCTGGGCGTTGCGCCATCGGTAAAGATTTTCGCCAGGCGGGCCGGCAATTCCATCGCCAGCTCAATCCCCGTTAATCCGCCGCCGCACACCACAACGGTATTACGTGCTGCCGATGCAGGCACCGCTGCCAGCGAGCGCAGGTGGGCATTGAATTTCTCCGCACTTTCAGCCTGATCGATGTCGAAAGCAAACGCATCTGCGCCAGAAATGTTATTGCGATTCAACTGGCTGCCGCTCGCCAGCACGAGTTTGTCATAGCTTACGACGCAGCTTTCGCCGGAATCCTTCAGGTAATGCACTTCACGGGCCGCCGCATCCACGCGGGTGGCGTTACCACGCAAAAAGTTAACCCCGGTCGCCGAGAATAAGGCATCCAGCGGCGCAGAGCAGTCAGCCGGATGTTCTTCATAAAAGCGCGGACGCACGCGCAACGCGGGTTGCGGCGCTAACACCGTGACGCTGACGTCCTGCCCCTGTTGTAATTCAACCTGGCGCGCCGCGCTTAATGCGGCCCACATCCCGGCAAAACCACAGCCAATTACCAAAATTTGACGACTCATTTATATCCTCAATGTGCTCGATTGCTTAACTGCGACTATATCAGTCTTAGTATCTAAATCAAATCCAAAAAAATTTTCATCAAGGAAATATCATCTTCAGAAATTTACTGGGATAATCGGTATCAATGCTTTTATTATGTTCAATGCTATTGAACTCCTCGGACTAATGTAATCGGAGTTACCTGGTGAGTTTTTTCAGTTCTGGTGTGGAATACGGCATCCATGGCCTGATGTGTATGGTGGATGCTAAGGGCAATGCACAGGATATGAGCGTTCGGGAAATCGCTGATTTACATGGTATTCCATACGACTATCTGGGAAAGGTATTCACTCGACTGGCGAAAGCCAGGTTGATTGAAAGCCTTGAAGGACGCGGCGGCGGATATCGCTTGGCGCGTGCGCCGGAAACCATCACCATGCTGGATGTTGTCCTGGCAATTGATGACAACAAGCCGCTGTTTGAATGCCGTGAAGTTCGCCAACGAATGGCGATATTCGGTGATACGTTACCTGACTGGGCTTGCGATAGTCCCTGTAGCGTAAGAGTAGTGATGGAAAACGCACAGGCACGTATGTACGACGCGTTAAGTCAGCACACCATTCTCGATTTAACTCGCAGAATGCTAAAGAAAGCGCCAGAAAGCTATGTGGTGGAAGTGCAGGAATGGCTGGGGGCAAAGCGAGGTGGGCGGCAGACGGCGCGCTAACCGACACAAAAAAGGCGCTTATTCAAGCGCCTTTTGGCTTTGTAGCGGTCAGAAAATCAATAGTAAGAGTGCTCGCCGCGCTGGTGTTCGGTCAGGTCGCGAACGCCTTTCAGTTCCGGGAACTCGTTCAGCAGTTGCTTCTCGATCCCTTCTTTCAGCGTTACGTCCACCATGGAGCAACCGTTGCAGCCGCCGCCAAATTGCAGAATGGCGAAGCCTTCGTCGGTGATTTCCATCAGCGATACGCGACCGCCGTGGCCTGCCAACTGCGGGTTAATCTGCGATTGCAGCAGATACTCCACGCGCTCCATCAGCGGGGCGTCATCGGACACTTTACGCATTTTGGCGTTCGGCGCTTTCAGCGTCAGTTGCGAACCTAACTGGTCGGTGACAAAGTCGATTTCCGCGTCTTCCAGATACGGAGCGCTTAACTCGTCCACGTAAGCGGTGAGATGTTCAAAGGTCAGCGCCGTGTCGCTGGCTTCAACCGCATCCGGCGGGCAGTACGACACGCCGCATTCTGCATTCGGTGTACCTGGATTGATCACGAACACGCGGATTTGGGTGCCTTCTTCCTGGTTAGCCAGAAGTTTGACAAAGTGCGCCTGGGCAGCATCGGAAATACGAATCATAGCAATGGCCTAATAGTTGACTATTTTACCTGGTTATAATACGCCCATCATCGACCCTCTACAAGGTTCGACACAGGCACCATACCTGGACAGTCGCCGCGCCATGGCGATGCAATAGTTTGGCAATTTCTCCGACCGTACTGCCCGTTGTAACGACGTCATCCACAATAACGATATGGAGATCGCGTACGGGTAATTCAAGACGAAAAGCCGTGCGCAGGTTCTTTTTACGTAATCGCGCGCTGAGATGGTGTTGAACAGGCGTATTCCTGACGCGCCGCAGCGCCTGTGCCTCATAGCGGCAACCCAGCCAGCGTGCGAGCGGTTTCGCCAGCAGTGCGCTCTGGTTAAACCCCCGCCGCCAGGCCCGCCGTCGGTGTAGCGGTACGCTGATAATTAAATCGGGAGCTGGCAATGCCCATTCCCGCTGTGCCTGGCGTTGGCGCAGCAATATCAGCCGCGCCAACGGCTGGGCCAGGCCGGTTTGCCGGTAAAACTTCAGCGCCTGCACCAGCGTGCTTAACGGCGGGCGGTAATCCGTCACGTACAGGAGCCGTTGCCACGGCGGAGGCTTTCCCAAACAGCGTCCACAGGGCAAGGTAGTGACCACAGCGGGCAACCCGCAAACCGGGCAGCAGGATGGAGGGGCGGGCAGTGCCGCGTAACAGCAGGAACATATTCCCCAATGGGAAACAGCAAGCGGCATCCTGCATAGCCAACACAAGGCGGGTACTGTTAGCATCGTGGTCTTCCTGACAAAAAAGAGACTTTAGCGAATGAATGACATCTGGTGGCAGACCCGGGGAGAGGGAAATGTTCATCTTGTGCTGTTGCACGGATGGGGACTGAATGCCGGCGTATGGGATTGCATTAGCGAGCAATTAGCCTCGCAATTTACTCTGCATCTTGTCGACTTACCGGGCTATGGCCGCAGCACCGGTTTCGGGGCGATGGATCTTGACGCAATGGCGAAATGCGTACTGCGCCAGGCGCCGGATAAAGCCATCTGGCTGGGCTGGAGCCTGGGTGGGCTGGTGGCGAGTAAGATCGCCTTAACGCATCCGGAACGGGTTGATGCGCTGGTGACCGTCGCGTCATCTCCCTGTTTCACCGCCCGTGAAGAAGAGCAGTGGCCGGGGATTAAGCCCTCCGTGCTGGCTGGTTTTCAACAGCAATTAAGCGAAGATTTTCAGCGTACCGTTGAGCGCTTCCTGGCGCTGCAAACCCTGGGCACGGAAAGCGCCCGTCAGGATGCCCGTCGCCTTAAAGCCGTGGTGCTGGATGCGCCGATGCCTTCCGTTGAGGTGCTAAATGGCGGGCTGGAAATCCTTAAATCCGCCGATTTGCGTGCCGATCTGGCGTCGTTGACGATGCCATTCTGGCGTTTGTACGGCCGGTTGGATGGGCTGGTGCCGCGTAAAGTGGCAGGGTTGCTGGACGAACGCTATCCGAATAGCCCGTCGGTAATGTTTGATAAAGCGGCTCATGCGCCTTTTATCAATAATTCTGAAATGTTCTGCGAGCTGTTATTTAGCCTGCGTCAGTCTGTGGCAAAAGTATAAATACCGGTCAATACTTAGAAAGTGGTTGTCCTTACGGGCAATTTTTATTTTTCGGCGCTGAGTCGCCCCCGCCAGGCATCACAAAACAATAAACCTTTCTAAGGAGTGTGAAGCTATGAAATTAGTCACTGGCATTGTTACTTCTCTGGTTATTGGCTCGCTTTCGTTTGGCGTTTTTGCTGCCAAAGAGCTTGAAAAAGATAAAGTGGCCGGAATGAATTTGACGAAAGTTGGCACAATTTCTACCAGCGATAAAACATCGCCGATGGATGCCAAAAAAGAGCTGTCACAAAAAGCTGATGAGCTGGGCGGCACCTATTATGTTATTACCAGCGCCGACAAGAAAACTGAAGATGTCCGCGCGACAGCAGACGTGTACAAATAATGAAAAAGGCGGGGTAACCCGCCTTTTTTAGTGCCACTGCCTTTCTTTTTTGTTTTGCTATTGAAGCGTCCAGAACGTTTTTTGGCAAGCATTTCCTTCAGGGCAGCGTTTACAACTGCCTGATAAACACCCGCTCAAATCTTCCGTTACGCGCTTTGCCCGGCCCATCGCCTCCAGCCGCGACAGCATGGCGTCAATCATTGGACGCGGCGTCGCGAGCAGCTCGCTCATCTGGCTGGCCTCCAGACGCCCCTGTAATGCCAGCAAATCCCGTATCTGTATCAGCGTCGCCATGCTTTCACCTTAATGGCAGTGGTTGGAAGACGTTTCACAACAGACTTCCGCCGCCTTGCGCTGCCCCAGCACGCCGAGGTCAACGCGGCTACGGGCCCGGCGCAATAACGTCAGCACCAGTACGTTAAACAATACCACCGCCACGATGCACGTCAGGCTGTATTGCGGATGCTGGTGGAATGTCACGGTCTGGTAGAAAAGTGTCGCCAGCGAGTAGGCGATATTCAGCCCCCACAGAATGGAGAAACCCATCCAGCTACGGCTGGTTTCGCGGGCGATAGCGCCCATCACTGAAATGCACGGAATGTACAGCAGCACAAAAATCAGGTAGCTGTACGCCGAGGCGCTGCTGCCGAATTTCGCGCTCATCATGCCCATGGTGCCGCTTTCCATCTCACCGTCGCCTTTGCTGGCTTCAATCGGGTTCATCAGCACGCTCAGGCTGAAAGTGTCTTTCAGGCTCTGCCAGGTTTCTTCTACTGCGCCGCCCAGTTCATCGATCAGGCTAAAGCTGGCGGCGTCGAATTCTTCCTGGTGGATATTTTCTGCGGTGTACAGGGTGTTTAGCGTACCGACCACCACTTCTTTCGCCATCGCGCCGGTAAACAGACCGACCGTAGCCTGCCAGTTATCTTCCTGTACGCCGATGGGTTTCAGTAGCGGGGTGAGGACCTGGCTCACCGACGCCAGCGCGGAATCATTAATGTTGTCTACCGGTTTGCCGCTGAAGGAAAAGCTGTTTAACGCCCCGACGAAAATACTCACGACTACGATGACTTTCCCGGCACGCATCACGAAGGATTTCAGGCGCTGCCAGGTTTGCAGCACCAGGCTCTTCAGGTGAGGCACATGATAAACCGGCAGTTCCATCACAAACGGGGTCGCTTCGCCGCGCATGATGGTGTGCTTCAGCATCAGGCCAGTGAGGATCGCCATCACGATGCCTAACAGATACAGCGAAAACACCACCAGCGCGCCCTGCTGGCCAAAGAAGGCGGCGGCGAAGACCGCAAAAATCGCCAGCCGCGCGCCGCAGGACATAAACGGTGCCATCATCACGGTCATCAGACGTTCACGCGGCGCATCCAGAGTGCGCGCGCCCATTACCGACGGCACGTTGCAGCCGAAACCGACGATCAGCGGCACAAAGGATTTGCCAGGCAGGCCGAGGGACTGCATCAGGCGGTCCATCACGAACGCCGCGCGCGCCATATAGCCGGAATCCTCAAGAAACGAGAGGAACAAATACATCATGCCGATTTGTGGCACCAGCGGCAGAACGGTATTGATACCGCCGCCAATCCCCTGGGCGAGGAAAATAGTTAGCCATTGCGGAAAGTGGAACGTTGCGCCAACCCACTGCAAACCGTGGATAAAGATCGCCGCCGAACCCACGTCAAACAGCGGCTGCAATGCGCCGCCAATGTTAATCGCCAGCAGGAACATCAGGTACATCACCAGCAAAAACACCGGGATGCCGAGAAAACGGTTGATAACGATTTTATCCAGCGCGGTGGTTAAGTGATGGGGCTCTGCCGTTAAGCTGTTGCTGACGCTGTCGCAAATAGCGGCAATGCTTTGATAGCGCGCGTCGGCGATATGCAGCGCCGGATCGTCCATCTCTTCACTCAGGCGTGCCAGGGAAACGCCCAGCTTTTGTGCGGCATCACCCGCAAACGCGCGGCTGTAAATATCGCCTTCCAGCATCTGCAAACCCAGCCAGCGGCGTTGGGTAAACGGCATTTCGCCGGGCATCAGGTCCGCCAGCGCGTTCGCTTCATGGCAAAGCGGTTCGGCGTAATGCACGTCGATAGCGTTTTGCGCCTGATGGTCGCGGTCGATAATCCGCTTCAGGGTATCGATGCCGCGTCCGCGCGTGGAGACCAGCGGCACCACCGGGCAGCCGAGGCGGTTCGCCAGCGCATCAACATCAATGCGGATCTGCTGTTTCTCAGCGATATCCAGCATGTTCAGGGCGATGATGCAGGGGATGCCCAGCTCGCGAAGTTGCAGCGTCAGATAGAGGTTGCGCTCAAGGTTAGAGGCATCCACCACGTTAATCAGCAGGTCAGCATCGCCGCTCAAAATATAATGACAGGCGATTTGTTCATCGAGCGAGGTTTGGGAGGAGATCGTTGTCAGGGAGTAGGTGCCGGGTAAATCCACCAGCGTGACCTGATGCTCTGGTGTGGCGAAGAAACCCTCTTTGCGTTCAACGGTCACCCCTGCCCAGTTGCCCACCCGCTGCCGGGAGCCGGTTAACTGGTTAAACAGGGTGGTTTTCCCTGAGTTCGGGTTGCCGATTAATCCAATGGTTAGCTTTTTCATATTCAGTCTGAACTCAAGAAATGATCAGGACGTTGCTTCAACCTGTACCAGCGCCAAATCCTTTTTGCGTAATACAAGGTTTACCCGGCGAGTGGAAATATGGATCGGATCGCCCAGCGGGGCGACGCGCACCACGTCAAACGAGGAGCCGGGAAGTAAACCTAACGAAAGTAATTTTTGACGGTAAGCCGGGCTAATTTCCCGGGCAAAGCCGGTGATTTTCCAGGTACTGTTAGCGCAAAAGTGCATAAAGCCTTCTTATCTTTCGTAAGCGGAAACACGATTTCCCTGTCTGGAAGGCAGACAGGGAAATCCAGATTCATTTGCGGAAAAGGATAATCTTGATGGAAAGGTATGATAATGAGAATGGTTTTTATCTTCAATGCAGAATGTGTTGCTAAATACAATATTTAACCATTCGTTGTTTTGGCGCAAAGAATGAAAAATAAACGCTTGAAATGAGCCTGTATTAAGAAAAATTAATACTTTCAAGGGATTGGGTTAAAATCGGGTGCGCGGGTAATAACGCGATAAAGGTTGCTGAGATCATTTTTTTGTTATTAAAATGAGAATGGCGCGTTTATTTTATGATAATCGGTGCAGGTAAATTCAATAAAATCAATAATCGAAAACAAGCCTCTTTTCTCATATTGCGAAATATGACATCTGCAATAAAAGGCCGGTTTCCCGGCCTGTTTTTTTAACGTTTTTTACCAAAAGCGGCGGCGAGGGCATCACCCATAGCGCTATTGCCCGAAGGCTTATTATCGCGCGCCCGGGGTTTTTGCTGCTGCGCCGGGCGGGAGGCAGGGCCGCCTGCGCTGCGGCGCGGCGTACTTTCGCCCGGTTGCTCATCAAGCCGCATCGTCAGTGCAATGCGCTTACGCTGCAAATCCACTTCCAGTACTTTGACCTTCACGATATCACCCGCTTTCACCACCTTATGCGGATCGTCGATAAACTTGTCCGACAGTGAGGAGATATGCACCAGTCCGTCCTGATGGACGCCGATATCCACGAAAGCGCCGAAATTAGTCACGTTAGTCACCGCGCCTTCCAGCACCATGCCCGGCGTCAGATCGTTAAGGGTTTCCACTCCTTCGGCAAACTGCGCGGTTTTAAACTCAGGACGCGGATCGCGGCCCGGTTTTTCCAACTCTTTGATGATGTCGCTCACCGTCGGCACGCCGAAACGCTCGTCGGTGTAATCCACCGCTTTCAGATTACGCAATTCATTGCTGTTGCCCATCAAATCGCGCAACGACTGCCGGGTGGCGGCCAGGATCCGCTCAACGATGGGATAGGCTTCCGGGTGAACGGTAGAAGCGTCCAGCGGGTTATCGCCGTGGTTGATACGCAAAAAGCCTGCGCACTGTTCAAAGGCTTTCGGCCCCAGGCGGCTGACTTTCAACAACTGCTGGCGATTCTGGAACTGGCCGTTTTCATCGCGCCAGCTCACGATATTCTGCGCCATCATGCGCGTCAGCCCGGCCACGCGGGTTAACAGCGGCACCGATGCGGTATTCAGGTCCACGCCCACGGCGTTTACGCAGTCTTCCACCACCGCATCCAGTTTGCGCGCCAGCTGTGACTGGCTGACGTCATGCTGATACTGGCCGACGCCGATGGATTTTGGATCGATTTTCACCAGCTCCGCCAGCGGGTCCTGCAAACGACGGGCGATAGAAACCGCGCCGCGCAGCGACACATCCAGATCCGGGAATTCCAGCGCCGCCAGCTCGGAGGCGGAATAAACCGATGCGCCTGCCTCGCTGACAATCACTTTCTGAGCGGTGATTTGCGGATACTGCTTCTGCACGTCGAGGAAGAAACGTTCGGTTTCACGGGACGCGGTGCCATTACCGATCGCCACCAGTTCGACGTTGTGTTTGGCGCACAGCGTGGCAACCGCCACGGCGGCTTTAGCAGCCTGGCCGGTGTGAGGATAAATGGTATCGGTGGCGACCAGTTTGCCGGTGCCGTCAACGACCGCCACTTTTACCCCGGTGCGCAGGCCGGGATCGAGACCCATAGTGGCGCGCAGCCCGGCAGGTGCCGCCATCAGCAGGTCGTGCAGGTTACGGGCAAACACGTTGATGGCTTCTTCTTCGGCGCGTTCGCGCACGGTGCTCATCAACTCCGTTTCCAGATGCATCAATACCTTAATGCGCCAGGTCCAGCTCACTACCGCGCGACGCCAGCTGTCAGCCGGGGCGTTGTTCAGGCGTAAGCCCAGATGATCGATAATGATTTGCTCGCAGTGGCTTTCACGCGGCGGCTCATCGAACTGCGGATCGGCATTCAGCGCCAGTTGCAGCACGCCTTCGTTGCGGCCCCTGAACATCGCCAACGCGCGGTGCGAAGGAACGGTTGCAATCGGTTCATGATGGTCAAAATAATCGCGGAATTTTGCGCCTTCCTCTTCTTTACCACTGACTACACTCGCCACCAGATGGGCGTTTTTCCACAAATAGTCGCGGACTTTCGCCAGCAGCGCAGCGTCTTCGGCGAAACGCTCCATCAGGATATAGCGCGCGCCGTCCAGCGCGGCTTTGCTGTCGGCCACGCCGTTATCGGCATCGATAAATTTTGCGGCTTCGGTCTCAGGATCGTGAGACGGCGTGTTCCACAGCAGGTCCGCCAGTGGCTCAAGGCCCGCTTCAATGGCGATTTGCCCGCGGGTGCGGCGCTTAGGTTTATACGGCAGGTATAAATCTTCGAGTTCGGTTTTGCTGAGCGTGCCGTTGATGGCGGAGGCCAGCTCCGGGGTGAGTTTCCCTTGCTCTTCAATCGATTTGATAATCGACTGGCGGCGCTCTTCCAGCTCGCGCAAATAGCCCAGACGCGTCTCAAGTTGACGCAATTGCGTGTCGTCCAGACCGCCGGTTACTTCCTTACGATACCGGGCGATAAACGGTACGGTGTTCCCTTCATCAAGCAGGCGAACGGCGGCGGCGACCTGTTCGGCTCTGGCCTGAAGTTCACCGGCGATAATACGGCTGAGTGAATCATTCATCATGGCAATTTCATCTGTTGGATGCGAAAATTTCAGGGCACAGTTATACGGATTGCCGGATGAAAATGCCAGTCGCCGCATGATGCTGCCCTGGATTCGGACTGTTCCGTTTATGTTTAATTAACCGAGAGTGAACGCGTGGCGACCAAACTGATTACCCGCGAAGGGTATAACAAGCTTAAGCAAGAGCATGACTATCTCTGGAACGAGAAACGCCCGGAAATCACCAAAATCGTCTCCTGGGCGGCGAGCCTCGGCGATCGCTCCGAAAATGCTGACTACACCTTTAATAAACGCATCCTGCGCCAGATTGACCGGCGGGTGCACTTCCTGCGCAAACTGATGCCGCAGCTGCAAATCGTTGATTATTCACCCCAGCAAGAGGGCCGGGTGTTCTTTGGTGCCTGGGTGGAAATTGAAAACGAAGCGGGGGATGTGAAAACCTTTCGCATCGTCGGCCCGGAAGAGATTTACGGCGAGCGCAAAGATTACATCTCCATCGACTCACCGATGGCGCGCGCCATCCTGAAAAAACAGGTCGATGAAGAGTTTGTGGTAAAAACCCCGGAAGGGGAAAAAATGTGGTTTGTGAACAGTATTCGCTATGAGAAAGGGGAAGGGCAGTAATGCAGATACCTGGAGGATGAACTCCAGGTATTGATGTTAACCGTTCACATTATCCAGCGGCCATGAATCGAAAAGGTAGCCGTCGAAGTAGATATCATCCACGTTAGAGAACTCCAGCAGCCGCAGTTTGACGTTTTCCAGGTGCTGCCACATCGCCAGCTTGGCGGCTTTAGCGTCTTTCTTGATCAGCGCCGCCAGGATCTGTTTATGGTCCGACAGCCACTCTTTGCGGTAGCGGGTGTTATCCAGATGGCGGTGAAGCTGGCTCCACATTGGGTTATTCTCGCGCCATTGCCAGGATTGTTTGAACAGCTCCACCAGCATGCTGTTATGGGTGGCTTCGGCAATCGCCAGGTGAAACTGCATATCGCCGCTCTCGGTTTCATCCGGCGCATCGGATGCCAGTTCCTGTTCTTCCAGCAGCAGCGCCTGGCGCATTTTAACGATATCTTCCCGGGTCGCCTGTAGCGCGGCGAACTCGGCGATATTGCTCTCCAGCAGTTGGCGCGCCTGGAGCAGTTCAAACGGCCCGGCATCGTTGCACTGCGCCGCAGCGGCAGGGGTGTTTGCTGGCGCTGTAGGCGTAGAAATGACAAATATGCCTGCGCCGCGCCGCACCTCAATCAGCCCTTCGATTTCCAGCATGATCAACGCTTCACGCACGACGGTGCGCGTCACGTTGAGCATGTCGGCAATTTCCCGTTCCGGCGGCAGCCGCTCGCCGATAGCGTACTGTTTCTGCTCAATCATATTGCGCAGCATCACGCCGACTTCCTGATAAGGGCGCTGTTGAGTGGTATTTGATTTCATTGCGTTACTGTCAGAATGATTCGGTGGCGAACGGCGTCGAAAACCGTCCGTAATTGGCCTGACTATAGCATATCAACCTACTGAGTCAGTGAAGAAACAGGCCGCGTCAGTAAGCCGACGGGCCTGTTGAAGGCTTACTTATTCAATGCTGCAACCGCCGCGCGTGCGCCGCTGGCGTTCAGTTGCTGCAATGCCGCCACAACGGCGGCAACAAACGCGGGATTCGCCGGTAAATCCTGACCGAAAATCGCGCTCAAACCGAGCAGTGCCTCTACGCGCTGTTCGACGCTGGCATGAACATCGACAGCCTGATAGTCCGCCAGCAGCGGGTCCACCACATCAATGGCGTTACCGTACTCATCCACGCCTGCCACGTAGCGCATCCAGCCCGCCACGCCCAGCGCCAGGTGCGACCAGTTATTACCCTCGGGCAGATGGCGGCGGATCGGGTCAAGCATACGCTGCGGCAGCTTCTGACTACCGTCCATGGCGATTTGCCAGGTGCGGTGGCGCAGCGACGGATTGCTGAAGCGTTCGATTAGCAAATGGGCATAGGCGTCCAGATCGGTGCCTTGCGGCATGGAGAGCGTCGGTGCCTGTTCGCGCAGCATCAGCGCCAGCGCCGCGTCGCGATAATCCGGATTAGTCATGGTGTCGGCGATGGTCTCGTAGCCACCCAGATAACCTAAATACGCGAGGAAGGAGTGGCTGCCGTTGAGCATCCGCAGCTTCATCATTTCAAACGGCACGACGTCTGCGACAAACTGCGCGCCCACACGGTCCCACTCTGGGCGACCGTTAACGAAGTTATCTTCAATCACCCACTGGCGGAACGGCTCGCAGGCAATGGCACACGGGTCGTAAACACCCAACTGGCTGGCGATGTCGTCCAACGTCTCCGCCGTGGCGGCAGGAACGATGCGGTCAACCATGGTGCATGGGAAGGTGACGTGGGTTTCGATCCAGTCGGCCAGCGCGGCGTCGCGCGCTTTCGCCAGCCCAAGCACGGCGGCGCGCGCCACGTGTCCGTTTTCCCGCACGTTATCGCAGGACATCACGGTAAACGCCTTCAGCCCCTGTTCGCGGCGCAGGCGCAGCGCTTCAACGATATAGCCGATAGCGGATTTTGGCTGGTCGGGATGGGCCAGATCGTGCTGGATCAGCGGGTTGTTAAGGTCGAGTTCACCGCTGGCGGCCTCGGTGCAGTAACCTTTTTCCGTCACGGTCAGCGAGACAATGGCGGTTTGCTCGCGCGCCATCGCCGCCAGAATACCTGCACAGCCATCAATCGCCGGGTGCAGCGCTTCTTTCATCGAACCGATAATTTTCAGCTCGGTGCGCTGCGCGCCCTTTTCCGCCACGGTATACAGCAGGTTTTGCTTTTTCAGGTTTTCGATCAGTACCTGGTCGTTGCCGGGCATCAGATTAACTTCGCAGATGCCCCAGTCGCTGTCGGACTGCTCCAGCAGATGATGGGTATACAACGCCTGATGCGCACGGTGAAACGCGCCGCAGCCAAGGTGAACAATCCGGGATGACAGACGTGCGTTATCCCACAGCGGACGCGCCACGGGCAGCGTGCTGTTAGCAATAGTCGGTTCCATTTTAAACTCCGGGCAGTGGGCCTGCCTGAATGCAAATTTGAAGAGGAGACAGGGCGCAGCGGATGCCGCGCCCTGAGAAGATTTACTGACTGAAGAAAGCGCGCTGGATTGCCAATTCCACGCCGCGGACTTCTGCCAGGCCTTTTAAGCGGCCAATGGCGGAGTAGCCGGGGTTGGTCTTTTTCTTTAAATCATCCAGCATCTGGTGGCCGTGATCCGGACGCATCGGGATCAGGTCATCCACGCCTTCGGCTTTACGGCGATGCTCTTCTTCAACGATGGCTTTTACCACTTCGTACATGTCCACATCGCCAGCCAGATGCGCGGCTTCGTGGAATGTTTTCGGGTTATCTTCGCGCATCGTTGAACGCAGGTGAGTGAAGTAAATACGCGGGCCGAACTGTTTGATCATATCCACCAGATCGTTGTCGGCGCGCACGCCATAGGAGCCGGTGCACATGGTAAAGCCGTTCGCCATGCTGGCGACGGTATCCACCATCCATTGCATGTCTTCAATGGTGGAAACAATGCGCGGCAGGCCGAGGATCGGGCGCGGCGGATCGTCCGGATGCACTGCCATACGGACGCCAACCTGTTCGGCGACCGGGATAATGCCGTTCAGGAAGTAGGCGAAGTTTTCACGCAATTTGGCTTTATCAATATCCGCGTAGCGTTCGAGATGCTTGCTGAACTGCTCAAGGGTGTAACCTTCTTCCGCGCCCGGCAGTCCGGCGATGATATTGCGGGTCAGGCGCGCTTTGTCTTCATCGCTCATGGCGGCGAAGCGGGCATTCGCCTGCTCAACTTCTTCAGCGGTGTAGTCCGCTTCCGCGCCAGGGCGTTTCAGCAGGTGGATTTCGAACGCAGCGAATTCGATTTGATCGAAGCGCAGGGCTTTGGAGCCGTCCGGTAGCACATATTCCAGGTCGGTACGGGTCCAGTCCAGCACCGGCATAAAGTTGTAGCAGATGGTATAGATCCCGCATTCAGCCAGATTGCGGATCGACTGTTGGTAGTTTTTGATCCACAAATCGTACTGGCCGCTGTGGGTTTTGATGTCTTCGTGGATAGGAATGCTTTCCACCACGGACCACACCAGCCCAGCCTCTTCCACGATGGCTTTACGCTTGAGGATCTCGTCAACCGTCCAGACTTCGCCGTTGGGAATATGGTGAAGGGCGGTGACCACGCCTGTCGCGCCAGCTTGTCGGACATCTGAAAGCGTTACCGGATCGTTGGGCCCGTACCAGCGCCATGTCTGCTTCATGCTTTACCTCTGCTCAGTCTTCGGGATGCCGTCAAGGCATTTCGCCAGGGATGTATTGGTTGACCACCAGGGCGAGTTAATCTATCTATGTCGACATAGTGGTGTAACAACTCTATTTGTTGGCATACAACTTCGTCTAAAAACCACAAAAAGTCAATGTGTGGAGATGAATTGGTTAACCGTGTCACAGTTTGAATGGCCATGTTAAACGCGTGTTACACCAGTAAAAAAGCCGATCGGCACCGCACCATTGAATATTGGTCAACCAATTTTAAGGGCCGTTAAGGTCTAAACTGAATCCGAATTGCGTTACTTTTGCTAAAAACAGTGGCGTGATGGCAGCGAGAGGTGACGAAATTGTGATGAAATAGGCAGATAACCTGCTGTTAAATATGCTTTGTAACAATTTCGACTAGAATATATACCAGTTAAGTCTGGTGGTCAGCGCAGCCTTTTTTAGAATACGTGTAGTTAAAAATGGCTTCATCGTGTAAACACGCGTGTCCGTTTTGCCGATATGAGTATTCGAACCTTTGGGAGTTAAATCGATGCAAGAGAATTATAAAATTCTGGTAGTGGATGACGACATGCGCCTGCGCGCATTGCTTGAGCGTTATCTTACCGAGCAAGGCTTCCAGGTTCGTAGCGTGGCGAACGCTGAACAGATGGATCGCCTGCTGACCCGTGAATCTTTCCATCTGATGGTGCTGGATTTAATGCTGCCGGGCGAAGATGGCCTGTCTATATGCCGTCGTTTGCGCAGCCAGAGTAACCCCATGCCGATCATTATGGTGACGGCAAAAGGCGAAGAGGTCGATCGTATTGTGGGCCTGGAAATTGGCGCTGACGATTATATCCCGAAACCCTTTAACCCACGCGAACTGCTGGCGCGTATCCGTGCGGTACTGCGTCGCCAGGCGAACGAACTGCCAGGCGCGCCATCCCAGGAAGAAGCGGTTATCGCTTTCGGTAAATTCAAACTCAACCTCGGCACCCGCGAGATGTTCCGCGAAGACGAGCCGATGCCGCTGACCAGCGGTGAATTTGCGGTGCTGAAAGCGCTGGTGAGCCACCCGCGCGAACCGCTGTCCCGCGATAAGCTGATGAACCTGGCGCGCGGTCGCGAGTATTCCGCGATGGAACGCTCCATCGACGTGCAGATTTCCCGCCTGCGCCGCATGGTGGAAGAAGATCCGGCCCACCCGCGCTACATCCAGACCGTCTGGGGGTTAGGCTACGTCTTTGTTCCGGATGGCGCTAAAGCATGAAGCGACTGCGCTTCTCGCCGCGTAGCTCGTTTGCCAGAACCCTGTTGCTCATCGTCACCTTGCTGTTCGTCAGCCTGGTGACGACCTATTTAGTGGTGCTGAATTTCGCCATTCTGCCAAGTTTGCAGCAGTTCAATAAAGTCCTGGCGTACGAAGTGCGTATGCTGATGACCGACAAGCTGCAACTGGAAGACGGTACGCAACTGGTAGTGCCGCCTGCCTTTCGGCGTGAGATTTACCGTGAGTTGGGGATCTCGCTGTACTCCAATGAAGCGGCGGAAGACGCTGGCCTGCGTTGGGCGCAGCACTACGAGTTTTTAAGCCAGCAAATGGCGCAGCAACTGGGCGGCCCGACGGAAGTGCGCGTTGAGGTCAATAAGAGCTCGCCGGTGGTATGGCTCAAGACCTGGCTTTCGCCCAACATCTGGGTGCGTGTCCCACTGACGGAAATCCATCAGGGCGATTTCTCCCCGCTGTTCCGCTACACCCTGGCAATTATGCTGCTGGCGATAGGCGGCGCGTGGCTGTTTATCCGTATTCAGAACCGACCGCTGGTAGACCTTGAACACGCGGCGCTTCAGGTGGGCAAGGGAATTATTCCGCCGCCGCTGCGCGAGTATGGCGCGTCGGAGGTGCGCTCGGTGACCCGGGCCTTTAACCATATGGCGGCAGGTGTGAAGCAATTAGCCGACGACCGCACCCTGTTGATGGCGGGCGTCAGCCATGATTTACGCACGCCGCTGACGCGCATTCGTCTCGCGACGGAAATGATGAGCGCGGAAGATGGTTATCTGGCGGAGTCGATCAACAAAGATATTGAAGAGTGCAACGCCATCATCGAGCAGTTTATCGATTATCTGCGTACCGGCCAGGAGATGCCGCTGGAATTGTCGGATCTGAATGGTGTGCTGGGCGAAGTGATCGCGGCGGAAAGCGGCTATGAGCGCGAGATCGAAACCGATCTCCAGCACGGCGTGATTATGGTGAATATTCACCCGTTATCCATTAAACGCGCGGTGGCCAATATGGTGGTTAACGCGGCGCGCTACGGTAACGGATGGATTAAGGTGAGCAGCGGCACCGAGCTTAACCGCGCCTGGTTCCAGGTCGAAGATGATGGCCCCGGCATCAAGCCCGAGCAGCTTAAGCATCTGTTCCAGCCGTTTGTGCGCGGCGACAGTGCCCGCAGCACCAGCGGTACTGGCCTCGGTTTAGCCATCGTTCAGCGTATTGTTGATAATCACAACGGCGTGCTGGATATTGGCCGTAGTGAGCGCGGCGGGTTGCGGATACGAGCCTGGCTACCGGTGCCCGTAGCGCGGATCGCGCATCCGGTGAGAGAAAGCTAGTTCCCGGCAAATAGCCTGCATAAAAAAACCACCCTCGGTCACCCAGGGTGGTTTTTTGTTTTAGAGCAGACTCAACTTACAGTTTCGGCCCTGCGCTCACCAGCGCTGCGCCAGCAGGCGTGTCGGTATACTTCTCGAAGTTAGTCATAAACAGCTTCGCCAACTGAGTGGCTTTTTCCTGCCACTGTTCCGGTGAGGCGTAGGTATTACGCGGGTCGAGAATATGGGTATCGACGCCCGGCAGCGTGGTGGGGATCGCCAGGTTAAACATCGGCAGATTAAAGGTTTCGGCGTCATCGAGGGAGCCATCGAGAATGGCGTCGATAATCGCGCGGGTATCTTTAATCGAGATGCGTTTGCCGGTACCGTTCCAACCGGTATTTACCAGATACGCCTGCGCGCCAGCGGCCTGCATGCGTTTCACCAGCACTTCCGCGTACTGCGTTGGATGCAGCGACAGGAATGCTGCGCCAAAGCAGGCAGAGAAGGTTGGCGTCGGCTCGGTCACGCCGCGCTCGGTGCCGGCCAGTTTGGCGGTAAAGCCAGACAGGAAGTGGTACTGAGTCTGGTTAGCGGTCAGGCGCGATACCGGCGGCAACACACCAAAGGCGTCGGCGGTGAGGAAAATCACCTTAGTGGCATGGCCCGCTTTGGAGACTGGCTTAACGATGTTTTCGATGTGGTAGATCGGGTACGACACGCGGGTGTTTTCAGTCTTCGAGGCATCGTCAAAATCAATCACCCCGTCTTCGCCGACGGTGACGTTCTCTAACAGCGCGTCACGGCGGATGGCGTGATAAATATCCGGTTCTGCTTCTTCAGACAGACGAATGGTTTTGGCGTAGCAACCGCCTTCGAAGTTAAACACCCCGTCGTCGTCCCAGCCGTGTTCGTCATCGCCAATAAGACGGCGTTTCGGGTCGGTAGACAGCGTGGTTTTACCAGTGCCGGAAAGGCCGAAGAACACCGCAACATCGCCTTTTTCACCCACGTTCGCCGAGCAGTGCATCGAGGCGATGCCTTTCAGCGGCAGCAGGTAGTTCATGATCGAGAACATCCCCTTTTTCATCTCGCCGCCGTACCAGGTGCCGCCAATTAGCTGCATCCGCTCCGTCAGGTTAAACGCGACAAAGTTCTCCGAGTTCAGCCCTTGCGATTTCCAGTCAGGGTTAGTGCACTTCGCGCCATTCATTACCACGAAATCGGGTTCGAAACCTTCCAGCTCTTCGTCAGTGGGGCGGATAAACATGTTTTTGACGAAGTGCGCTTGCCAGGCCACCTCGGTGATAAAACGCACCGAAAGTCGGGTGTCGGCATTCGCGCCGCAGAACGCATCGATGATAAACAAGCGCTTACCGGATAGCTGGCGGGTAACTAACCCTTTGAGATGTTGCCAGGTTTCAGGCGACAGCGGCTTGTTGTCATTTTTTCCTTTGCCATTATCCGCCCACCACAGGGTGTCACGTGTCGTGTCGTCGCGGACGATATATTTATCTTTTGGCGAACGGCCAGTAAAGATGCCTGTATCGACTGAAACGGCTCCCAGATTAGTCAATACGCCACGCTCGTAGCCTTCCAGTTCTGGATTAAGCTCTTCGCGATACAGCGTATCGTAATCAGGGTTGTAGACCACGTCCTGGGCGTCGTTAATACCATAAGCCTTGAGATCTTGCGGGGTTAAACCTTTAACGCGCATATCACTTCTCCTTAGCCAATTTGTACTGCCTGAAATTGTAGGGTTGTTTGTAACATGTTAACCGGGACGTGCTTCATAGATTTACGTATCGACGCTTTTAAAACAGCGGAAAATACTGTGATTCAGCTCACGACGCGGGATAGAGTAGCGGAGGAGTGTATAACGGAAAGAGGAAAATGTTCTGATTATGTTAATGAACGGAAGCGGTAATATGACAATTTGTGAGTGTAAGCGCTTTCTCAAAGGTAAATTTTATGAAAGATAAGAGTGTTTTTATGGACGAATCGATTTTGCAATCTGGTGCGAGGGGAGTGGAAAATAGCGAGCGCCTGATGTCACAGGCGCTCGAAGTGGTTTTAGTGGATTTGCGGGTCCGCCGGTGAGGCGTTATTGCGGATCGCGGCAATATCCATGGCATCGAACAGATAGTGCGTACCGCAGTAATCACAGTGCATGTCGATCTCGCCATCTTCCGCCAGAATAGTTTCAATCTCTTCATCCGGCAGGGTTTTCAGCGCGCCAGCGCAACGCTCGCGAGAGCAGGTGCACTTAAATTCCACATCCTGCGGGTCGTAAAGCGTCACTTCTTCCTCGTGATACAGACGCCACAGCACGTCGTTAGCCGGTAAAGTAAACAGCTCTTCCGCTTTGATGGTTTCAGTCAGCGTTGCCAGGTGATTAAAATCGTCCGCCTGGGCATTCTGCGCGGGCAGAACCTGAAGCAGCATACCGCCCGCCGCGGGCTGGCCATCAACGTCACCGGTGCGAATAAACAACCGCGTCGGCAACTGCTCGGAGCGCAGGAAGTAATCTTCCAGGCATTCCGCCAGGGTATCTCCTTCCAGCCCTACTACGCCCTGATAACGCTCGCCTTCGGCAGGCGTGATGGTGATCACCAGGTAACCGTTGCCCACCAGGGTTTTCAGAGAGGCATCGGCTGGCACCTCGCCCTGTACGCGGGCAACGCCGCGCATTTGCTGATCGTTATTACCGTTAATAACGGCCAGGTTCATCGGACCATCGCCCTGGAGTTGCACAGTAATATCCCCTGCGAACTTCAGCGTGGCGGTCAGCAGGCTGGTCGCTACCAACAGCTCGCCCAGCACGTTTTTAACCGGCTGGGGGTAGTCGTGGTTTTCCAGAATCTGCTTCCAGGTTTCTGAAACGGTAACCAGCTCGCCGCGCACGGCATAGTTTTCAAACAGATAGCGATGTAATTGGTCGTGTTGGGCCATAATAGTCTCTCTTGCGGGCGACGGTTATTCGTCGTCACCGTATTTAAATTTGATCAAATCACGACGCTCTTTCTTATCCGGGCGGCGTTCCGGATGCGGCATCGTGAGCGCATTCATTTTGCGGGCAAGCGCCAGCTTTTCGCGGTTTTCCACGCTTTGCGCCGTCTCTTCATACAGCAGCACGGCTTCACTCGCCGGGCGACGCTGATCGGTGATCCTTTTTACGATAACGGTGCGCTGATCGTTGCCCTGACGCAGAACAATCTCTGCGTCCAGTTCCACGTTTTTGCTGGGGCGGGTGCGTTGTCCGTTGTAATGCACCTTTCCGCCTTCAATCATTTCACGCGCTATCGCGCGGGTTTTATAAAAACGGGCCGCCCATAACCATTTGTCCAGGCGTACCTCAGACGGCGCTTTCTCTTTCATGGTCGTCACCTGTTTTGCAATGAGGGTGCAATGCGGGGATTAACCGACGGTAGTCATTCAGCGCGGCGTGGCGCTGATACGCTTTCTCCGCCACGCCAGAGTCAGGATTGGTTACGCCGAGGCAATAACGAATGCCAAACTGCGCAGCCGCATCCAGAATCGGTTCGCTGTCGTCAATAAACAACGTTCGCGCCGGATCGAGACCGGTATGCGCTTTGACGGCTTCCCACAACCGCTGATCCTCTTTCGGATATCCAAATGTGTGGGTGGAAAGTAATAAATCAAGGTGCGAAGCCAGCCCCGTGTACTCCAGCTTCACCGCCAGATTATGGGGATGGGCGTTGGTCAGCAAAATACGGCGTTTGCCGCAGGCTTTGAGTGCATTCAGAAAAGGCACCGTATCGTCGCGCAGTATCGCGCGTGGGCCTTGCTGTGTGGTCATCGCACAGATATCGAGGCCAAGCCGCTCGCTCCAGTAATCCAGACAGTACCAGTTTAGCGTATGCTGGACGGCGTGATATTCCTGGCGAATATACTGATGCGCTTCTTCCAGCGTGATGCCGCGCAGTTCGCTTAAGGTCTCTGGCACCAGGTGCTGCCAGAAATGGTTATCGAACGCTAAATCCAGCAGGGTGCCGTCCATGTCCAGTAACACAGTATCGACATCTGGCCAGGCGATATCTTTATGCATGAGTCATCTCAGCCTATCAAAAAGTGACGACAGGGTAGCATAAACCCGTCGCCACTCTATTACTCAGGGGAGATGCTGCACGTCGGTGGAGGGAACCAGCTCCTGGTTGAAGCAACTGGCATAATACTGCTGGATGTCCGCCAGCCGGGAGCGCTGGCGCTGCCAGCGACGGATCGCCTGTACGCCGTTATAGAGCGTACAAATAATCATGGCGAACAGCAGCAGCGTAGTGCTGACATAACGCCATAACCCTGCGCTGTCCGGGATGCGGTGCAGTGAAACATGCTCGGTGCCGTTGGCGTCGGTACGGATGCTGGTGATCACCCCTTCCGCGTGGAACGGGGTCTGCATTAGCATCTCCGCCAGCCGCTGAAATTCTTTCCACTGCTGGTGGGCCGGGTAATCGTATAACGACATCGGCGGCAGCGGCTGATCGACTAAATCGCCGCCTTCTTCACTGATAATCATAAAGCCGCCGGGTGCCGGGCTGTTCAGCGACTGGGCCGCGCGGTTGGTTTCACGGATAAAGAACGGCGCGGTAGAGGTGGTGACCAGATTATCCAGCGATTCGGCGCTTACCGGGCGCAACAGCACGTTCACGCCATCCAGTTTTCCGCTGCTGGCGCGTTTAACCAGCGCTTCCCAGTCTTTGGTATTGCCCAGGTTGATCAGCGCATTTTTAAGCCGAATGCACTCATCGTCTGCGGTACACAACGCCTGAGTTTTCAGCACGATTTCCGCGAAGTCATCCAGCAACACCATGCCGGATTTCTGAATCGCAGAGCGCAACTGCGGATTCACTTTGGAATCATTTTCCTGTGGATGAAGCTGGCGGTTAACCGCTTCGGTCAGCGCCGTGGCGTTATTGACGATCTCCGATTCAGGCAGCGGCAACGGTCGTGCGGAGTTCCAGATAATCTGTGAGCAATCGAACGGCATAAACGGATAGTTCTGGCGCGGAGAATAGGTGCCGGGCACGTGAATATTACACATGCCGGTGCCAGACACTTTCAGCGTGTCGCCCACTTTTAACCCTGATTTTTGCAACTGCTCCACGCTGGTGGCTTCAACCGTCTGGGCACCTTTCAGCCATGAGACGGTCAGTTTGATCGGCATATCTAGCGGTACCCAGAACAGCAGCATCATCAGGACCAGAAAAGCAGCGCCGCTCAGTATCAGGCTACGCAGCCAGTGTTGTAGCGGGAAGTTTTTCACCTCCTCATGGAGCGATAAAAAGCGCCCCTGGCGAACGACACGGCGATCGAGATAAATATCGATATCCGTTTTCTGGCCTAAATCGTAATGCGTAAAGGGCTGCCAGTGCGGCGGATACACCAAATCGACGATGCCCAGCGAAATATTGTTGATCTGTTCCTGATCGGATTCGCCGAACAACCCCCAGCGCTTCGGCGTACCACGCAGGCAGTGAATTTCGCGCAGCGTGTTTTTGGCGGGCGGCGCGAATAATCCCCACAGCCCCGCAGCCAGTAGCAGAACGCCGCCGCCGGCAAGCCAGGGGATTAACACATCCGGTGCCACCAGGCAGCTGAAAAAGAAAAAGAAAGAGACGCCAATCAACAGGGCTTCGCGCAGGCCGTCCGGGCGGCTCAGGGCGTACTCTTCACGGGTTTCCTGGCGAATGTTCAGTAATTCGATCTGCTCGCTTTCTTCACCGCGAATAGATGCCTGGGTACCGGTTACGCGTTCAAGCGCATAGCTGCCGGTATCCTGATGAGAGTTCAGTAGCGTGTGGCCATTCAGCGAGATCACCAGCGGGCGAGTTTCGGTGCGGATAAACTCGACGTTATTATCATCGGTGATGTACTGCTCCCAAAACGGGGGCAAATGCACTTCCACCGAGTCGAGGTAGTAACGCCACTTGTTCGGATCATCGGTGGATAAGCCATAGCGGGTGATGGCGCGCGTCACCGCATACACGGTGTTGCTTTGCGGCGTTAGCGTTAGCGTGCCGGGCGACTTACTGGAGCCTGTCGGGGCGGGCGCACTTTCCGTTTGGGTCAGGGACTCCAGATAGTTTTCAACGGCGCTGCGTTCTTCCGGCGTAAGCTTACGCGAGGCCGCGCCAGCAAAAGCCTGCAGCAACGGCAACGCACGGCGTTGCCCCAGGCGATGCCTGAAAATCAAACCGACAGCTATCCCTAAAACCAGCACCGTCACTAAAACCGTCAATAAGGTGCCCATGCGTTCCCCATAACCAAAAAATTCTTCAATTTCACGCGCGAAGGTGAACTGTAACAAAAATTATTGCCAGTGAGTATTTATCGACGACTGTAGCGCAAACAGCCCTTTTTGCAGGCTCTGCCGCGACGATTCAGAATAACAGCAATAGCGCCGCTGAATTATCAGCAAATTCTTAGCAGGATTTCAAACCTGGCGACATCGTCATTGTGGATGATACCCGCAGGAAAATGACAAAAGTGTAAATAACAAACAATTAACATTGCTCAAACTGTGTTGGATATCGCACAATATTGTCATTCTCCCTATTTCATTCTCCATACGATGAGTAAACCACTACAAAAACCCACTATTTTGCGTGTTGAAACCGTCGCTCGTTCGCGCTTGTTTAATGTCGAAACGGTAGATCTGGAGTTCAGCAACGGCGTGCGTCGGGTTTACGAACGGATGCGCCCCTCCACGCGCGAGGCGGTGATGATCGTGCCGATTATTGACGACAGTCTGGTACTGATCCGGGAATACGCGGTGGGGACGGAGTCTTACGAACTGGGCTTCTCGAAAGGGCTTATCGATCCGGGCGAGACGGTTTTTGAAGCCGCGAACCGCGAGTTGAAAGAGGAGGTAGGGTTTGGCGCGCACCAGCTTACATTTCTGAAAAAGCTGACTATGGCACCGTCCTACTTCTCCAGCAAAATGAATATCGTGGTGGCGGAGAATCTTTACCCGGAATCCCTGCAAGGGGACGAGCCGGAGCCGCTGCCAAAAGTGTACTGGCCGTTAAATGAGATGATGGCGCTGCTCGACGATCCTGATTTCAACGAGGCGCGTAACGTTAGCGCGCTGTTCCTGGTGCGTGAATGGTTGAAGGCGCAGGGAAGGATGTAGCCTGCAAATGATTAAGGCCCTGAAAAGGGCCTTAATTTTTAGTACCGCCGTTTAAAACAGCTCGTGGGTTTCACCGTTGTCGATGATAGTTGTCCCCACCTCATGGATTGCATGCTGTGTCGGCTGCGTCCCTTCAATGAAGTACTCTTCGCGGCTGTTGCCGCCGTTCGCCAGTTGCCCCGTGCTGCGATCGATATTGACGCTGATAATGCCCGGCGGCGGCGTTAGCGGCTCTTCCGGTACGCCTTCCAGAATCGATTTCATAAACGCATCCCAGGCAGGCTGTGCGCTTTTCGCGCCTCCCTCGTAGCCGGAAATCTGATCTTTGATCGCGCCAGATGCGGTGGTGCGGCCTAAATCGCGGCGGTGATCGTCAAAGCCAATCCACACTGACGTCACTACGCCAGGACCGTAACCGGAGAACCAGGCATCTTTGGAGCTGTTGGTGGTGCCGGTTTTACCGCCGATATCCTTACGCTGGAGATCGCGGCCTGCACGCCAGCCGGTGCCTTGCCAGCCGGGCTCGCCAAAGATGTTGGTATTCAGCGCGCTTTTCATCAGGAACGCCAGCGGCGTATTGATTACGTGCGGCGCATATTCCTGCGGCTGGCTTTGTGCCACCAGCGCACGGTTCACCTGCTCCAGTTGCGGCATCGGCACGGTGGCGTTTTGCTGCTCCTGAGACACGGCGACATCTTCGACATTGTTATTATCCAGCACGTTCGATTTCGGGGTTTCGCCATAAATCACCGGCAAATCGCATTCCGGACAGGCGATTTTCGGTCTGGCTTCGAAAATATTGTCCCCCTGCTCATTAACAATTTTGGTGATGAAATACGGGTCTACCAGGAAGCCGCCGTTGGCCATCACCGCATAACCGCGCGCCACCTGCATCGGCGTAAAGGACGCGGAGCCCAGCGCCAGCGATTCAGTATGGACAATGTTTTGCGCCGGGAAGCCGAAGCGTTGCAGATATTCCGCCGCATAATCCACGCCCATGGCGCGCATGGCGCGCACCATCACCACGTTTTTCGACTGGCCTAAACCCTGACGCAAACGAATCGGGCCGGCATATTCCGCCGGGGAGTTTTTGGGCCGCCAATCAGAGCCCGCGCCCGCATCCCAGCGAGAAATCGGCACATCGTTAAGGATGCTTGCCAGAGTCAGCCCTTTATCCATCGCGGCGGTATAGAGGAACGGTTTGATGTTCGAACCGACCTGACGTAGCGCCTGAGTAGCGCGGTTGAACTTGCTCTGGTTAAAGTCGAAGCCGCCCACCAGCGCCAGCACTGCGCCGTCGCGCGGGTTGAGCGACACCAGCGCGGAATTCACATCCGGCACCTGCGCCAGCCACCAGCTTTCATCGACCTGGCGTACCCAGATTTGCTGGCCCGTCTGGAGTACGTCGGTGACCCGGCGCGGCGTTGGCCCCTGGGCAGTATCGGAACGGTAAGGACGCGCCCAGCGCACTCCCGTCATTTTCAGCGACACGCTGGAACCATCAGCCAGTAGCGCGGTGGCTTCCTCAGCGCTTGCCTGCGTCACCACGGCGGCACGCAACGGGCCATAGCCGGGCAGGCCTTTCAGGGAGTCGATAATTTTTTTCTGATCCCACGCCGCTTCGCCGACCTTCCACAGCACGTTAGCCGGGCCGCGGTAGCCGTGGCGCATGTCATAGGCCAGAACGTTATCGCGTACCGCCTGCTGCGCGGCCTGCTGATCTTTGCGTTTAACGGTGGTGTAAACCTTGTAACCGTCTTCGTAGGCTTTCTCGCCGTAGCGGCTCACCATCTCCTGGCGCACCAGTTCAGCGAGGTAAGGGGAGGAGAACGCGATTTCCGGCGCGTGATAGTTGGCGTCAATGGTTTCACTACGCGCCGTGTCGTGCTGCTGCTGCGTGATATAGCCTTCGTTCAACATCCGCGCCAGCACCACATTACGGCGCGCGGTGGCACGATCCAGTGAATACAGTGGGTTATAGGTTGATGGCGCTTTCGGTAGCCCGGCAATCACCGCAATCTCGCTGAGGGTCAACTGATCGACGGTTTTACCAAAATAGACCTGGGCGGCGGCCCCGACGCCATAGGCGCGATAGCCGAGATAAATCTTGTTGAGATACAGCTCAAGAATGTCGTCTTTGTTCAGCAACTGCTCAATGCGGATCGCGAGGAACACCTCTTTGATTTTACGCATTAATTTGCGCTCAGGGCTCAGGAAGAAGTTACGCGCCAACTGCTGGGTAATGGTACTGGCCCCTTGTGAGGCATGCCCTGAAAACAGCGCCACGCTGGTGGCGCGGAAAATCCCCACAGGGTCGACGCCGTGATGTTCATAAAAGCGGCTGTCTTCGGTCGCGATAATCGCTTTAACCAGTTCAGGTGGGATTTGGTTGAGCGTTAACGGGATACGGCGCTTTTCGCCAAACTGCGCAATAAGTTCATTATCCGCGCTGTAAACCTGCATGGGGATCTGCAAGCGTATGTCTTTCAGCGTCGCGACGTCGGGCAGTTGCGGCTCAACATATTTGTACAAACCATAAATCGAGCCTGCTCCCAGCAGGATGCAACACACTGCAAGGATGAATAAATACTTTACGAACTTCACCGAGGATTTCTCACCAGATTTCAATTGGGCAGTTTATAAACAACAGCTCGGTAGTATAAAGGCAAGCCAGAAGCATTGATATGTCCTTTTCATTAACAGGGCCTGCAAGGAGTGCGTTATGGTGAGTCGCGTATGGAAAATTGGTCTTCATATTCAACAGGATGGCGTAAGGGCCGTTGCGGTGCAGCGCCGCCGGGGCGGCTGGCAGCTCAAAAAGTGGTGGTATTTCCCCCTTGTCACCGCCACCGATAATCACGGCGTAATCATCAGCAGCGAGCCGTTAATTCAGGCGCTACACACGCTGCGTGCCGAACTGCCGGCGCAGCACCATGTGCGCGTCGCGTTTCCGGCCAGGCGCACCTTGCAACGCACCATGCCGTTGCCTGGCCATCTTTGCGAGTCTGAGTGCCAGGGCTATGTCACCGCGGCGACAGCAAAAGTATTGCAGATGGCACCAGACAGCCTGTTCTCCGATTACTACCCGGACGCAGCGCGCAAGACGCTCTTCGTCACGGCGGCGCATCGTCAGGAAGTGACGGGTGTCATGGCGCTGGTGGAGCGTGCCGGATTTTCTCATTACACGCTCACCCCCGATGCCTGCGCATTAACCAGCTTTTTCTCTTATGCCGCGCCGCACATTCAGGGCATTGCCGCCTGTGACGGCGAGCAGTGGCTCTGGGCGACGCGGGAACGCTGGGGATGCCAGCCTGAAGGCGGTCTCGGCAGTCTGGTAGAGACGCTTTCTGTTCCCCCATCGCAGTGGCTTTGCTGCAACGGCGAACCGCAAGACGGCGTAGCTTCCTGCGAACCCTGGCGCTGGCTGACATGGGTACATCCGCCAAAAGCGCCTGACGAATGGCGTTTTGCCGTGGCGCTCGGCCTGGCGATGGGGAGTTACCCATCATGAGCGGACTGATCAACCTTCTTCCCTGGCGCGCGCAACGGTTAAAACAGCGGGCAATATTTTGGGCCAGCCTGTTTCTGGCGGGCATCATCAGTATGGTGGCGGCATGCGGCGTCTGGCGCGGGTATATCGAACACCGCCTCGCGCAGTTGCGGTTAGCGCAACCCTCACCCCAACAGTTTCAAACGCTACGCGGTGACAATGCCCGGCAACGCAAGCGGCTGGAAGAACTGGCGGCTGTGCATCAACAACGGCTGGCGGAGCTTCAGCATCAGGCCACTTTTCAGCGCTGGGGGCAGCGGCTGGAACAGCTCGCCTCTGGCCTGCCTGATGCAATCTGGTTCAATGCGCTGCGTTTTGACGCCGGGCGGCTGGACATCACCGGTAAGTCTTTATCGGCGGAGGCGTTAAGCCAGTGGGCGGAGACGCTAAAAACGCTGCCAGGCTCGGGAGTATTGCGTCAGGGCGCGACGACGCGCGATGGCGACGCCGGCTGGCAATTTCACTGGACGCTAACGCTGGAGCCTGACGATGCGCCGACTCCTTGAGCAGTGGCTGACGGCTGATGCCAGGCTGCGTATCGCCACGTGGGCGGCTGCGATGCTGTTGTTGATGGCGCTGTGCGGGTTAGGGGGCATCCGTCCTGGCTATCAGGCGCTTGAGCAGCAGCGCATCAGCCTGGCCGCCAGCGAGCAGGCAATAAAAGAACAACAGCGCCAAAAACGTGCACTCGACAGGCAACTCAATGCGGCGCAACGCAATTTGCCGGCTCTGGTATCAGTGAATTTCTCTGCGATGACGACAGGGAAATTACCCGGCATAACGCTGGAAAAGTGGCAGCCCGAAGGCGAATTCGCCGAGCTGGTGCTGCGCAGCAAGTGGCTTGCTGTCCCTGCGCTGTTTCATGCCTTGTCCCGCACCGACGCCCGCTTAAAAAGCTTCTCCCTGACGTCAGGGGACGGCGTACTGAGCGTCACGCTGCGGCTGGAGGCGGACCATGAAAAATAGCTTCGCGGTCATGTCGCTGATGTGTTGCCTGGCGGTGGACGCTGCGCCCCGCGATCCCTTCCAGGCCCCCATTAATAACTGCCCGTATGCGCAATGGGAGACATGGCGCTTTCACGGGGCGGTGGGAAACGCATCGTCCATCAAAGCATTGATTGAAAGCCCGGAAGGTAAATGGCTGCGGGTGAGCCCCGGCCAGACCTTATCGTCAGAGTTACAGGTTAAGGAGATCACTGCGGCCGCTATAATTATAGCCATCCCTGCCGCGTGTGATAAAGGCGAGATTCGCTGGCAACGCAAGGAAAAATTCAATGGCAAGGATGTGCAGATTAGCCGGGCTGATGCTGCTCCCGCTGAGCGCGCTGGCCGTAAAACCGGCAAATAATATTTCTCTGGTGGTTGATGACGTGCCTGTCCGCCAGGTTTTGCAGGCGCTGGCGGAAACAGAAAGGCAAAACGTGATTATCGCGCCTGACGTAGCGGGCGACGTGACGCTGCATCTGGTGAACGTTCCCTGGCAGGTGGCTTTTCAGACCGTGGTGGATATCAGTCAGCTCCACTGGCGTAAGGAGGGCAATATCCTGCGGGTTTATCCGGCGGAATGGCAACAGCGCCAGCAGCAGGAACAGGAGCAGGCCCGTTTACAGCGGCTCACTAACCAACCGCTGAACACCCGAATGGTGTCGCTGCGTTACGCCGATGCGACAGAACTGGCGGCGGCAATGACGGCGCAGGGTGACAAGTTACTGGGCCCGAAAGGCAGCGTGATGGCGGATAAACGCACCAACCGGCTGCTGATCGATGACAACAGCGCGGCGCTGAAAAAGATAGACAGCTGGATTGCCAGCATGGATATCCCGGTGGGCCAGGTTGAACTCTCGGCGCATATTGTCACCATCAATCAAACCAGCCTGCGCGAACTTGGCGTGAAGTGGAGTTCGGCGGAGGGCGAGGGCAAAGAGCGGCTTTATCGCCCCAGCGCAATATCTGCGGACCTGTCAGTGCCGAACGCCTCCACGCGGATTGGTTTTAACGTCGGGCGGATTAACGGCAACATGCTTGATATTGAGCTCTCGGCGCTGGAGCAGAAACATAAGCTGGAAATTATCGCCAGCCCGCGTTTGCTGGCCTCGCATCAGCAGCCCGCGAGCATCAAGCAGGGCAGCGAGATCCCTTATCAGGTCTCCAGCGGCGAAAGCGGCGCGACGTCGATTGAATTTAAAGAGGCAGTGCTAGGGATGGAAGTGACGCCGACCATTCAGCCCTACGGCAGGATCAGGATGAAGCTGCGCATCAGCCAGAATATGCCAGGACAAGTGCTGAAGCAGGCGGATGGTGAAGTGATGGCGATTGATAAGCAGGAAATTGAAACTCAGGTGGAAATAAAAGACGGCGAGACCATCGCCCTCGGCGGCATCTTCCAGCAGAAACGTAAAGGTGGTAAAGACACGGTGCCCTTGCTGGGAGACATCCCGCTGATAGGCGGCCTGTTTAGCTATGACGGGAAAGATGATGAGCGGCGGGAACTCGTTGTGTTCATCACGCCACGGCTAATCGCGCCAAAGGCTTAGCGTTCTTATATTGTCGATTTCACGTTTTTATTCGGTCGGGCGTTTGACGTCAGACTCGAATTAGCATACAAGGAGTACCGATTTGAGTGTCAGCCCAATTCAGTACTCCCGATGGCGTTTTTCCCGCCAGCTCATCGGGCGCGGTAATTTATTCGGTTGCCAAACCACCTTGAGTGTTGAGATAATTTTTGGTCTGACTCTCGCACTATCGCATAAAGAGGTTTCAGTTCATTATCCGTAACGCAAACATGTCGCGCAGCGGGTTTACCATCAACGAATTGTCTTAGTAGTACCAAAAAAATGGCAGAGAAACGCAATATCTTTCTGGTTGGGCCGATGGGTGCTGGCAAAAGCACGATTGGGCGTCAGTTAGCTCAACAGCTCAATATGGAATTTTACGATTCTGATCAAGAGATTGAGAAACGAACCGGCGCTGATGTAGGTTGGGTCTTCGACGTTGAAGGCGAAGAAGGCTTCCGTGACAGAGAAGAAAAAGTCATCAATGAACTCACCGAGAAGCAAGGCATTGTTCTGGCAACCGGCGGCGGCTCTGTAAAATCTCGTGAAACCCGTAACCGTCTCTCCGCTCGCGGCGTCGTGGTTTACCTTGAGACAACCATCGAAAAACAACTGGCTCGTACCCAGCGCGATAAAAAGCGTCCTTTGTTGCAGGTTGAAACCCCGCCTCGCGAAGTTCTGGAAGCACTGGCCGGTGAACGCAATCCGCTGTATGAAGAGATTGCCGACGTAACCATTCGCACTGACGACCAAAGCGCGAAAGTTGTGGCAAACCAGATTATTCATATGCTGGAAAACAACTGATTCTGGCTAAATAAACACTCGCCCGCGGGTACAAGCAACAGAAGGTGTTGAGCGTCATGGAGCAGTTAACAGTCACTCTCGGGGAACGCAGTTACCCTATCACCATCGCTGCCGGCTTATTCAACCAGCCGGCTTCATTTTGGCCTTTGCGCGCGGGTGACCAGACGATGTTGGTCACCAATGAAACGCTGGCACCGCTGTACCTTGATAAGGTCCGTCAGGTGCTCGAACAGGCGGGTGTAAAAGTCGATCAGGTTATTCTTCCTGATGGCGAGCAGCATAAAAGCCTCGCCGTGCTGGAAACCGTCTTCAGTGCGTTATTAGAAAAACCCCACGGTCGGGATACCACGCTCGTCGCGCTCGGCGGCGGCGTGATTGGCGATCTCACCGGTTTCGCCGCGGCCAGTTATCAGCGCGGCGTACGTTTTATCCAGGTGCCGACGACGCTGCTTTCGCAAGTTGACTCCTCGGTCGGCGGCAAAACCGCCGTTAACCATCCGCTCGGCAAAAACATGATTGGCGCGTTTTACCAGCCTGCGTCGGTTGTGGTCGATCTGGATTGCTTAAAAACCCTTCCCCCCCGCGAACTCTCCTCCGGCCTGGCCGAAGTCATCAAATACGGCATTATTCTGGATGCTGAATTCTTTGACTGGTTAGACGCCAATCTGGATGCGGTGATGGCGCTTGATACCACGGCTATGGCGTACTGCATTCGCCGTTGTTGTGAACTGAAAGCGGAAGTTGTGGCAGCAGACGAGCGTGAAAGCGGCTTACGTGCTTTACTCAATCTGGGTCATACCTTCGGCCATGCTATCGAGGCGGAAATGGGCTACGGCAACTGGCTGCATGGCGAAGCCGTCGCGGCCGGTATGGTCATGGCGGCCCGCACCGCCCAGCGGTTGGGACAGTTTGACGAACAGGATATTCAGCGCATCATCACGCTGCTTAAACGTGCAGGGTTGCCGGTAACTGGCCCGCAGAGCATGTCGCCTGCCGCTTATTTGCCGCACATGATGCGCGATAAAAAAGTATTGGCTGGCGAGCTCCGCCTGGTGCTGCCGTTGGCGATAGGTAAAAGTGAGGTACGCAGCGGCGTGTCGCACGACCTGGTGCTCAGCGCGATTGCGGATTGTCAGCAAGCGTAACTATTAAAAAGGTGTTTCGCCGTCAGGCGATGTTTAATTCAGGTGACGTGGCAGTTGTACTGACATAAGCCTTTTAGTGGGGTGTGAAATGGATGAATTTAAACCAGAAGACGAGCTGAAACCCGATCCCAGCGATCGTCGTACTGGTCGTTCCCGTAAATCTTCCGAGTTCGACAACGAACCGCAGCTGAATATTGACGATGTCGATGTTGAGGCAGAAGATCGCCGTCCGACGCGCGCGCGCCGTGCCCGTGACGAAGACGCAGATTACGAAGCGGAAAACGACGTTGCGGATGATGCTGACGTTGAACGCCGTCCGCGCAAACGCAAAAAAGCGCCAGCGAAAGGCCCGGTTTCTCGCCAGCATATGATGATGGGCGTGGGTATTCTGGTGCTGTTGCTGCTGATTATCGGCATCGGTTCCGCGCTTAAAGCGCCCTCGTCGGACTCGACTACCGCACAGAACCCGCCAGCCGAGAAGAGCATTAGTCTTAACGGCGGCGACAACTCGGCGGCTAATCAAGCCAATGGCACTCAGCCAGCGCCGGGCGAGACCTCCGCTGAGAATTCCTCCAACGGTCAGGACATTTCTTTACCGCCAGTTTCTTCTACTCCGACTCAGGGCCAGGTAACGGCGACGCCTGAAGGTCAACAGCGCGTGGAAGTGCAGGGCGACCTGAATAATGCGCTGACCGCCCAACAGGGCCAGATCGATGCGGCAGTCACTCACTCTACGCTGCCGACCGAACCGGCAACCGTGGCGTCTACCGGCAGCAATGCCAGCCGTCAGGCTGCAAGCGGCGAAGCGCAGCCTGCGCGTACTGAACGTAAGCAGACGGTGATTGAGCCTGCTCCGCGTAAAACGCAGACCACGCAAACCGCACCGGCTCGCCAGCCAGCGGCGCCGAAAGCGACTGAAACCAAATCGACGGCGACCGTGAAGCAAACCGCGCCTGCGGCGAATTCCGGCAGTGCCAGCGCACCGGTTAAAGCGCCGACAGCAACGACTCCTGCGCCGAAAGCGACCACCACCGCACCAGCCGCGACGGCGACCGCATCCGCACCGGCTGCCAGTGCAGGCGCGTCCAGCGGCAACGTCGGTTCGCTCAAGTCTGCGCCTTCCAGCCACTACACGCTTCAGTTGAGCAGTTCCTCGAACTACAACAATCTGAACGCCTGGGCGAAGAAAGAGAGCCTGAAAAACTACGTGGTTTATCAGACAACCCGTAACGGGCAGCCCTGGTATGTGCTGGTAAGCGGCGTCTATGCCTCAAAAGAAGACGCAAAACGCGCCGTGTCGGCATTACCGGCTGACGTACAGGCTAAAAACCCGTGGGCGAAACCGATCCATCAGGTTCAGGCCGATCTTAAGCAATGATTAAAGCGCAGGATGCTCCAGGAGCTTTCTCCTTAACGGGAGAAGGCTAAGCAGTCACACAGCATGAAAAAAAAACGCGCTTTTCTTAAATGGGCAGGGGGGAAATACCCCCTGCTGGATGAAATCAAAAAGCACCTTCCTCAGGGTGACTGTCTGATAGAACCGTTCGTCGGAGCAGGTTCGGTTTTCCTCAATACCGACTATTCGCGCTATATTCTTGCAGACATCAACAGCGATCTGATTAGCCTGTACAACATCGTAAAGACGCAAACCGATGAATATGTGCAGCAGTCGCGGGATTTATTCACGCCGGAGTCAAACCAGTCCGACGTTTACTATCAATTTCGTGAAGAATTTAATCAGAGCCAGGACCCGTTCCGGCGTGCGCTGTTGTTTCTGTATCTCAACCGTCATGGGTACAATGGCCTGTGTCGGTATAATTTGCGCGGCGAGTTTAACGTCCCGTTTGGGCGTTACCGTAAACCCTATTTCCCGGAAGATGAGCTGTATCATTTCGCGGAGCGGGCGCGTAATGCGTTATTTATTTGCGAAGGTTACGCCAGCAGCATGGCGCGCGCGCAGCAGGGCACGGTGGTGTATTGCGATCCGCCTTATGCGCCGTTGTCTGCCACCGCGAATTTCACGGCGTACCACACCAACAGTTTTAATTTCGAGCAGCAACAACATCTCGCCGATCTGGCTCATGGGCTTAAAGTCAGCCAGGTTCCGGTGTTGATTTCAAACCACGATACCGAACTTACCCGCCAGTGGTATCGGCAAGCTGATGACCTGCACGTGGTGCGAGCGCGACGTAGCATTAGCAGCAATGGCGGCACCCGTAAAAAAGTGGACGAACTGCTGGCGCTCTATTCCGCCTGAGCCGTTTCGCCCGCCGCACAACACACTTATGGAGAAGCGGATGAAACAGTTTTTGATTGCCCCCTCGATTCTGTCGGCCGATTTTGCCCGTCTGGGTGAAGATACCGCCGCTGCGTTGGCCGCCGGTGCCGATGTCGTCCATTTCGACGTGATGGATAACCACTATGTGCCGAATTTAACCATCGGCCCGATGGTGTTGAAGGCGCTGCGCAAATACGGGATCACCGCGCCAATCGACGTACATTTGATGGTGAAACCGGTGGATCGCATCATTCCTGATTTTGCCGCGGCGGGTGCCAGCTATATCACCTTCCACCCGGAAGCCTCCGAGCATGTGGATCGTTCCCTGCAACTGATCAAAGAGCACGGCTGCAAAGCGGGCCTGGTGTTTAACCCGGCGACCCCGCTCAGCTATCTCGATCATGTGATGGATAAGCTGGATGTGATCCTGCTGATGTCGGTCAACCCCGGTTTCGGTGGCCAGTCTTTCATTCCGCACACCCTGGATAAACTGCGCGAAGTGCGTCAGCGCATTGATGCCTCGGGTTATGATATTCGCCTCGAAGTCGATGGCGGCGTAAAAGCCTCCAACATCGGTGAAATCGCCGCAGCGGGCGCGGATATGTTTGTTGCGGGCTCGGCGGTGTTCGACGCCCCGGATTACAAAGCGGTTATCGACGAGATGCGTCGTGAGCTGGCAAAGGTAAGTCATGAATAAGTTTAACGCTATTCGCGGCGTGGCGTTCGATCTGGACGGTACGCTGGTCGACAGCGCGCCGGGCCTGGCCACGGCGGTGGATATGGCGCTGTATGCGCTTGAGCTACCCCAGGCCGGTGAAGCGCGGGTGATTACCTGGATCGGCAACGGCGCTGATGTGCTGGTGGCACGCGCCCTGACCTGGGCACGCCAGGAGCGCGATATTCAGCGTGCGGCGTCGGGCAAACCGGCGATTGACGACGCGGATATTCCGCATGCCGATCGGGTGCGGATCCTGCGTAAGCTGTTTGACCGTTTCTATGCCGATGCAGTAGATGAAGGCAGCGCGCTGTTCCCGGATGTGGCCGCGACGCTGAGCGCCCTGGCGGAAAATCATATTCCGATGGCGCTGGTGACCAACAAGCCGACGCCGTTCGTTGCGCCGCTGCTGGAAGCGCTGGATATCGCCAAACACTTTACCGTGGTGATCGGCGGTGATGATGTGAAGAATAAAAAACCGCACCCGGAGCCGCTGCTGCGGGTGGCGGAAAAATTAGGCCTGGCGCCAGGTGAACTGCTGTTTGTCGGCGATTCGCGCAATGATATTCTGGCTGCGACCGCCGCAGGCTGCCGTTCCGTTGGCCTGACCTACGGCTACAACTACGGCGAAGCGATTGAACTGAGCAACCCTGACGTGGTGTTCCATCACTTCAAAGACATTCTGCCCGCACTTGGGCTCCCCCACAGTGAAAATCAGGAATTAACAAATGAGTAAGCCCATCGTTTTTAGTGGCGCACAGCCCTCAGGTGAACTGACTATCGGCAACTACATGGGTGCGCTCCGTCAGTGGGTCAACATGCAGGATGACTACCACTGCATCTATTGCATCGTCGATCAGCACGCCATTACCGTTCGCCAGGATCCGGCTGCACTGCGCAAAGCCACTCTGGACACCCTGGCCCTGTATCTGGCCTGCGGTATCGACCCGGAAAAAAGCACCATTTTCGTTCAGTCGCATGTGCCGGAACACGCGCAGCTGTCCTGGGCGCTGAACTGCTACACCTATTTCGGCGAACTGAGCCGCATGACACAGTTCAAAGATAAATCTTCGCGTTACGCAGAAAACATCAACGCCGGCCTGTTTGATTACCCGGTGCTGATGGCGGCAGATATTCTGCTGTATCAAACCAACCAGGTTCCGGTGGGCGAAGACCAGAAACAGCATCTTGAGCTGAGCCGAGATATCGCCCAGCGCTTTAACGCCCTGTATGGCGACGTGTTTAAAGTGCCGGAGCCGTTTATTCCGAAATCCGGCGCGCGGGTGATGTCGCTGCTTGAGCCGACCAAAAAGATGTCCAAGTCTGACGATAACCGCAACAACGTGATCGGCCTGCTGGAAGATCCGAAGTCGGTGGTGAAGAAAATCAAACGCGCGGTGACTGACTCCGACGAGCCGCCGGTCGTGCGCTACGACGTGGCGAATAAAGCGGGCGTGTCTAACCTGCTGGATATTCTTTCCGCCGTGACCGGCCAAAGCATTCCGGAACTGGAGCAGCATTTCGAAGGCAAAATGTACGGCCATTTGAAAGGCGAAGTGGCGGAGGCGGTTTCCGGTATGCTGACCGAGCTTCAGGAGCGCTATCACCGCTACCGTAACGACGAAGCTTTCCTTCAGAGCGTGATGAAAGACGGTGCGGCGAAAGCCCGCGCCCGCGCCAGCGAAACGCTGAAGCACGTGTATGAAGTGATTGGCTTTGTGGCTCAGCCGTAAGTCTGGCTGCGAAAAACGTTAAGAGGGCTTCGGCCCTCTTTTTTATTTCTGGCGCTGATTATCGATAGTCAGGCTGACGCGGTTGGCGCGGCAGAACAGTTCGGAATAGTGCACCGGTTTCGCGTTCTGATCGAAAGCGATTTTGCTGATGCGGAACAGCGGCTCGCCCAGTTCGCACTTCAGCCTCTGGGCCTCGGCTTTGGTGGCCATAAAGATATCGATGGTCTTTTTATCGCTCACCACGCGGGTGTCGAATTTTTCCTGGAACAGCTTATAGGTAGATGCGCCTGCGGTATAAATTTCATCAAACGCCGGGTAGCGGGAGAGCGGGATCCAGGAACTGTCGATAAACAGCGGTTCATCGTCGAGATACATGACCCGCATCAGGCGAAAAATCTCGCTGCCGCCGGGGATATTCAACCTCTCGCAGAACGGATCGGCGTTAATGCGCTCCTGTTCGATCACCTCTTCCCGGGTCGGCTTACCCTGAGACACGCCAAAATCGGTGAAACCGCTTACCGTCAGCAGCGCGTTTTCAACCTTTTTACTTTGCACAAACGTGCCTTTCCCCTGCCAGCGTTGCAGCACGCCGTCGTTGACCAGATCGCTGATCGCTTTGCGAATGGTGATGCGGCTGACGTTATAGAGCGTGCATAACTCGCTTTCCGTCGGGATCTGTTGACCCGCCCGGTAAACCCCCTGCGCGATATCATCAAGCAGGCGTTGGCGCACGGTGGCGTAAAGGAGTTGATGTGAGTAGCGCTCCGTAGCTGGCATGAATCGACCCTGAAGTTGTAAGAGGAGTGGGGTTGATTATATGAGCGTTTCTGGATGAGTAACAGGCGTTGGCGTGTGTAATGTCACGCCAACGCCGACCCTCACCAGGCACCATGATAGCCAATGGTGCGTGCGGCGCACTCGGTGCCCTGTCTCATGGCGTCCTGCAGCGGCAAGCCGTTAGCGATCGCGCACAGGAACCCGGCGATGTAGGAATCCCCGGCCCCCATGGTGTCCACCACGTCGACGCGCTGCGGCGGCATCTGCCAGAACTGCGTGCCGTCCCACGCCAGGCTGCCGTTTTCGCCAAGCGTGGCGATCGCCACCCCCGCGCCGCATTGCACCACGGTTTGCAGCCGGTCGCGCAGCCACGGATTATCGTCATTTGCCGAGGCAAAAACATAATCCAGATGTTCCGGCAGCGTGCGCCACAGCGGGCTTTCCCATTTGTCGGCAAAATCGAACGACAGGGTTTTGCCCGCCGCCTTCAGCGCAGGGAAAGCGGACTCCGCATGGCCCCAGATGGCGGAGTGAATAATGTCGAATTCCTTGAGCCATGCAAGTTCCTGCTTATCGACGCTGAAATCCGCCATCACGCCTTCGGTATAGTCGCCGAGAATGCGATCGTTATTGCGCAGTTCCACCTGGGTTTGCGCCGTTACGCCGGGCATCACCCGCAGGTGGGAAATATCCACGCCATGCTGTGCCAGGTCGCGGCGCAGCATGGCACCGTAATCGTCTTCACCCACCCAACTGACGCAGGTGGGCTGCATCCCGTAACGCGTGCTGTAGACCGCCACGTTAACGGCGTTGCCGCCGGAAAACGCTTTGCCCAACTGGGGATAAATATCCACGCAGTTATCGCCAACCGTTGCCAGCCGTTTCATTGCGCCTCCTGGGGCAGCAGCTCGCGAAAACGCGTCAGCGCCTGGCGGGCGTAGAGCCGCGGCTCATTCATATACATCGTCACCAGTTCAATAGTGCAGTAGCCGTTATATCCACTGTCGATAATATCGCGCATTAACTCGCGTAGCGGCATTTTGCCTTCGCCCGGAATGTAGTGGCTGTCGCTGGCACCGTCGCTGTCGACAATATGCAGATGGCGCAGCTTGTCGCCCAGCTTATCGAAATAGCTCATCACCGGCTCGCCCTGAACAAACGGGGCGCAGATATCAATCATGCTGAACAGGCGCGGCGAGGGCACCAGCGCCAGCGCGCGCAGCACATCGTTGGCGTTGCACACCACGTTGGACTCATAAGGCGTCAACGGCTCCAGCAACAGATCCATGCCGATGTTTTCTGCGTGATCGCAGAGTTCGCGCAGATTATCCGCCAGCCGCTGCCAGATGGCGTCGGGCGGTGTGAGATAGCCGGCGTGAGCGGCGGAAATCAACGTGAATCCGGCATCCATCTCTTTTGCCATATCCATACCGAGCTTGATCATATCCAGGCTTTCGCGGCGCATCCCCTCATCGCCCAGCATCATATTGTACGGATAACCGTTGGTTTCTGGCGTGTAGCCGATAATCGGCATCTGATACACCCGCGCCAGTTCTTTAACGTGCTTAATGGCGCCCGCGTTGAGGTCCGGCGCATAAGCGTGGGGGCGACCGCCCCACAGTTCCAGCCCGTCATACCCTAACTCATGCGCGTCGCGAAACGCGTGTTCCAGCGGTAAACGCTGATGCCCGCAGGTAAACATACCCGTTTTCATCTGTCTGCTCCTTGCTGTGTGATGCCCGGCCTGCATGGAAGCCGGGCGAGGGAATTAATACTCGACGATGCCGCCGTAGTAACGGCGATCGTCCGGGTTGTGGTCTTTGTAGATAGAGAGGTAGTAGCAGAGCCATTCCATCGGTACGAACATCAGGAACGGCGCGAGCCATGGGTGCAGCCCCTGAGCGATCTCGGCATAGTCGATCACGATGACGTTATCGGTACGCTCGCGCACGAAACGGATGGCGCGCTCGGTGGTGTGACGGCTTTCGTCGTTACCGAGCAGGAACAGGAACGGCACGCCCGGCTCAACGATTTCCAGCGGGCCGTGGCGGAATTCGCCGCTCTCAATCACCGAGCCGTGGGTCCAGGTGAACTCCATCAGCGTGACGATCCCCTCTTTGTAACCCAGCGGACGCAGCGGACCGGCGGAAACGGTATAGATCATCGGCCACTGTGAGGCCTGCTCGCCAAGCTGACGCCCTTTGTCTTCCCAGGTGCGCACCAGATGCCCGAGCGCCTGCGGCAGCTTGCGCAGATCGTTTTTGATTTTGCCGATTTCGGTATGTGGCGCGAGGCGGGTGATCATCTCCAGCACCACGCTGTAGCACAGCAGCAAATGAATTTCCCAGATGCAGTCGGCCTCATACGCCACCACATGTTCGGCGGCCTGAGTAATCGGGCTGTCCGGGCGTTTGGTAAAGGCGGCGGTCAGCGCGCCGCACGCCGCGCCCAGCTCCAGCGCCTTAATCACTTCTTCGGTCTTGCCGTAGTCAGAGACGCCGATCACCGCGCAGCGTGAATCCAGGCGGTGCGGGGTGTTATCGCAGAACTCCCAGCCGGAAAGCGCGCAAACCTGAAGACTGGAGAAACGATCCGCCAGATGTTTTGCCGTCTGCGCCGCATTCAGCGGGGAACCGCAGGCGACAAAGTAAATGCGATCCACGCCGCGCCCGATCATTTCATCAACAATGGCATGCACGCGGGGAACGTCTTTCTCGAGAACCTTCTCCACTTCCTTGACCATGTTTTCGGTTACCAGGAAATCCACCGTGTTTTTATCAATATTCAACATGCAACAACTCTCCAGACAGGGTTAAGAAATATGCGCCAGACGGCGGTTGCGCTTTTCCCAGAAGGCATAAGCGGGCAGACCGGTGGCGATAACAATCAGGGCGCAGACCAGCCCCGGGATTGGCGCCCACACGAAGGTGGAGGCCACAAGAATTAAGCTCGAGGCGATAGCGGCAAAGGTCATCAGGCCGAATGCCGGGGTGCGCCACAGCGGTTTGTAGTCCTCGCGTTTGCGGCACCAGATAATCGAGCCGAAGGTCAGGGTGTTTTTGAAGCACATCACCAGCGTGAAGTAGCCCAACAGGCTGGTCAGGTCAGAGACGAAGATAAAGAAGATGCCGAGGGCGCATTGCAGGATGATGGAGACATCCGGCGTGTTGTATTTCGGATGAACGTGCCCGAAGCTTTTGAAAAACAGGTTATCTTTCGCCATCGCGTACTCGAGGCGCGGCTGGTACATCACGCAACTGGAGAGCGAGCCGAGGATCACGATGATGGCGGTGATGGCGACAAAGATGCCCGCCACACTGCCGAGCGCCGGAATGTAGGTAAGCGCGTCGGAAATGGGCGTTCCCGAGGCGGCGAGCTTGTCGAACGGCATCAGCCCGGTGATCACCAGCGCCAGCAGCGAATAGAGTACCAACACCAGTAAACAGGAACCGATCAGCGCCCGCGGCATAGTTTTGCCGGGGTTTTTGATTTCGCCGGTCATATAGCAAATCGATGCCATACCGGTGTAGGACCAACTGGTGGCGGAGATCCCGGCCAACAGCGCCATAATCCCTGCCGCCGCGCTGGTGGTGGCGGTCGGCGGCGCGCTAAAGTTATCGCCTTTTAGCCAGAACACGCCGATGCCAATCACAATGGCAAACGGAATGATTTTGGCGATGGTGATCAGCGTCTGGAAGGTTGCGCCGCCTTCAACCGAACGCAGGTGTAGCAGCATAAATACCAGAATCAGACCGGTGGCGACGAACTTCCCGGCAAACGGATCGATCGGCACCAGGAAGGCCAGATTACTGACAATCGCCAGCGCCATAATCGAGAGAGACGGCGCGTCGTTGGCCCAGAAGCTGGCCCAGCCGGAAAGAAACGCCAGCGGACGGCTACCGGCGTTTTTCAGATACACATAATCCGCGCCGTTTTCGGGATACGCGGTAGACAGCTCCGCGTAAACGCACATCTGCGGGATCACAATCAGCCCGCCAATCACGAAAGCAAGCACCGTGAGCCACGGAGAGCCTGCCGCTTTTGCTACTTCACCAACCGAAACGAAAATACCGGAACCGACGGTCGTTCCGACGGAAATGGCCAGCACGGCCCAAAAGCCGAGCTTGCGTTGGAGTTCCTGGCCTTCCATATCGTTACCTTTTTAATTATCAAATGGAGTTGTAGGGTTCAGTGCGCCTGAATGAAGGCAGCAGGTCGCCGCACGATCTGGAGTGGAGATCGTGGGGTATCGCTTTGCTGCTTTTCATTATGAGATGACGCATAATGAATATAACAACATATGATGAATTGTATTGGCGAAGTAGATCACAAAATCGCCATTTGTGAGCGAGGTGTTAACTGTTTTTTGTTTAACTCTATGAAATTAAAAGAGATGAAATAATTCAAAGTCTGCCAGGCAAAGTAAGTTTATCCATTTACCTAAGCTGTTATGGGAAACGCATCAACAGGAATGTCGATGCGTTCTGATTAAAATGGTTCCTGTACCCGCTAAGCCGCTCTAACTATGGTAGTTAATCTGAGTTCGTCCACGTTCACTTTGCATGATTGATCTTTTTTAAGTAGCCTTACTAAAGGTAATTCTCCAGGAGGGAATTACCTGTCACAGTGCATCAGTCGTGATTAGATACATGCCTTAAGGAGGTAACATGAAAAAGCTGTTTGATGAATTTGATGGTTTCTAAATCAGGTTAACCTCTACGGGGCGGGTATTTCCCGCCTTTTTTCATGGAAGAAATGTATATTACTGGACCCTATAACAATTCAGATCATCAGCAACATCATTGTTCTTATCGGCGTTAGCGTCGCTGTTGTGACACTCATCTACAACGTACGAACGGCTAAGAAAACACAAACCGCAGTTTTTCTTTTTGAAAGCCGAAAAGATAAGGATTACGTTGAATCGCTTCATATCCTGAAGAAAGCTCATCAGTCAGGCAAATCATTCCGCTCCTACGTCTTACCCACTCCTGGCACAGCTATTACCGATCAAGAATTGGATGAACGGCGCAAATTCCAGTACATACTTAACTTTTACGAGCGCGTCGCAGTCAGTATCCGGCAGGGTATTTACAACGAAGAAATGATAAAGAGAACATCTTATACGACGGTAATCGAAACATGGGATATTGCTGAACCGCTGATACGTGCTATCAGGGAAAAGATAAACTCCGAAATCACTTATCAGGAGTTTGAGTGGTTAGCCACCAGATGGAAGAAAAAGAAGTTGAAAAAGAACTAAGCCCGCAATGCCGGCTTTTTTCTTTTCATGTTTTGCGGTGGCACCCGGGTGCCATAACGTTCGGTTGTTCGATACACAAGCAGAGGAAAAGCGCCGGGCAGGATCTGCGGCCTGCCCGAGCAAGTTTAAAACCAACGTAATTTATCGCGCAGCGCCACTACCCGGCCTACAAAAATCAGGCTCGGGCTTTCGACCTGCTGCGCCAGCTCGCCGAGCTGCGTCAGCGTACCGTTGACCACCCGTTGTTTAACGCTGGTGCCATTTTCCACCAGCGCCACCGGCATATCGGCATCCATACCGTGCTCAAGCAGTTTTTGTTGGATGGTTGCCGCCTGGTTGAGGCCCATATAGAACACCAGCGTCTGTTTTTCTGCTGCCAGGTTGTGCCAGTCAAACTCGCCGCCGCTTTTCAGGTGGCCGGTGATTAACCTTACGCTCTGGGCATAATCGCGGTGGGTGAGCGGGATACCTGCATAGGCGGAACAGCCGGACGCGGCGGTAATGCCGGGCACTACGGAGAACGGGATACCGGCACCGATCAGCGTTTCCAGCTCCTCGCCGCCGCGCCCGAAAATGAACGGGTCGCCGCCTTTCAGCCGCACCACGCGTTTTCCGCGCTGGGCTTCGCGCAGCAGGATTTGGTTAATCTCTTCCTGGGGTACGCAGTGGTAACCGGCGCGCTTGCCGACAAACACCCGATCGGCGTCGCGGCGCACCAGATTCATGATCTCATCGGATACCAGCCGGTCATAGACCACAATATCCGCCTGCTGGATTTGTTGCAGGCCTTTCAGCGTCAGCAGGCCCGGATCGCCCGGACCGGCTCCCACCAGCACCACTTCACCACGGTTATCCAGCGGTTCAGTGAACAGGGTTTCGGTGAGGGCCGCGACGTTCTGCTCATCCTGATTAGCGAGCGACTGCGCCAGGCGGTCATTCACAAACAGCTTTTCCCAGAAGCGACGGCGCTCGCTCATGCTGCCGAAAGTGTTCTTCACGCGGCGGCGCAGCTTTCCGGCGTAGTGGGCGATTTGCCCGAGATGCTGGGGCAACAGGGATTCGAGTTTCTCACGCAGCAAGCGCGCCAGAACCGGGGAGGTGCCGCCGGAGGAGACCGCCACCATCAGCGGCGAGCGGTCGATAATCGACGGCATGATAAAGCTGGCCTGCTGCGGCGCATCCACCACGTTGCAGAAGATGCGGCGCGCTTCGGCGGCCTCGCTGACCTGTGCGTTCACCGCGTCGTTATCCGTAGCGGCAATCACCAGCCAGCAATTGTCCATCAGGCTGGCGTCAAACGGACCCGTAACCAGCGTTAATGCGCCTTCGTCGCCCCAGACCTGAAACTGCGGGGTGAACGCCAGCGCGTTCACCGTCACCAGGGCTCCTGCCTCCATCAGCAGGCGCGCTTTGCGTTCTGCTACATCCCCGCCACCGACTAATAAGCAGGGGCGCTGTTTTAACTGACAAAATATCGGCAGGTGATCCACGACATGACCTCTTAGTGGCTGGCTTTCGCCGCAACGGTTGCGATGTGTGCAGGAGTCGGACGCTCCGCTTTTGGCGTAGCATACCAGTAACCTAATCCCATAAACACAGCGCCGGAGAAGGTATTGCCGAGGGTTACCCACAACAGGTTATGACCGATGCCGGAAAGCGTGTAGGCATCGCTGTGGTGACCGAACCAGGAGAGGGCAAACAGCGTCATGTTGGCAACGGAGTGTTCGTAGCCGGAAGCGATAAACGCCAGCAGGCACCACCAGATCGCCAGGAATTTCGCTGCGCCTTCGGTGCGGATTGCCATCCAGATCGCCAGGCAAACCAGCCAGTTACACAGCGCGCCTTTGAAGAACAGCACCATCGCTGGCGCAGAGGTTTTGGCCAGCGCCACGGTATGCACCAGGCTGCTGTCTACCGGCAGCAGGCTACCGCCGCCCCAGCTGTACAGCAGCGCAACAAACACCGAACCCACCAGGTTGCCCAGCCAGGTTTGCGGCAGGATCGCCCACATCTGGCCGTGGCTGATGGTACCCGCTTTAACGCCAAAGGTCAGGAACATGGTGTGACCGGTAAACAGCTCGGAACCGGCAATGATCACCAGGGTTAACGCGATGCCGAAGGTCGCGCCCATCACCAGCGGACGCACTGACGGGTCGAGCAGGTTGCCGAGGGTGAAAATCAAAATAATCCCCAGCCCGACATAGGCACCCGCCATAGCGGAGCTGACCCAAAACCCTAGCGGATTACCGGAAGAGAGCCGGGCGATACGCGCCGCATTGGCTGCGCACTTATTAATGGTGTCTGTAAACATGTTGGTTATCCTAATAGTTTGAAAATAATAAATTTGGCTGCGCTGGCTTTCGCGGCCGGAATGATTTCCGGTCTGTTTTTATCGCGATGCCTCACGCAAAACGCCCACGGTTTACTGCACATCTTTGCGTGCAAAGAGGCCGGGGACGGAAAAATTAAAAAAGGGCGAGGAGGAACCTCGCCCAGGGGCATTACGCTTTGAGCTGCACCTGCCCGTCTTTTACGCGGGCTTCGTAATGGGCAATGGAGTGGCTTTCATCCTCCATGCACAAACCATCGCGCAGGCGGAAGCGCTGTTTCTTCAGCGGGCTGGCTACCCACAGTTCGCCCTGGTGTTCGACAATTAAACCGCGCGACAGCACGCTGGCCTCGAAGAACGGGTCGATATTGCTGATGGCGTACACCTCGTCAGACTGGTGAGGGCGGAAGATCGCAACCTGCTGGTCGTTCAGCAGGGCGCACACGCCGGTTGCGGGCAGGATCTTGTCGATCGGGCAGATAGTCATCCACTGGCTCATACGGTTTCCTCCTCCACAAAGGTGACCGGGATACGTTCATACGGCGTAGCCGGACGATGTTGTTGACGCTCGGAAACCACCTGAACATTCGGGTCGCGAAGCGGGCTGTTAATAAAGTGCTGGAAGCGAACCTGGGCATCCGGATCGTTCACCGTCTCGGTCCACTCGCAGACGACGGCGTCACGCAGGCGGGCCATTTCGGCTTCAAGCTGGGCATTCAGGCCCAGTTTGTCGTCGATGATTACGCTCTTCAGGTAGTCGATGCCGCCTTCCATGTTATCCAGCCACGGTGCGGTGCGGGTCAGTTTGTCAGCGGTGCGGATGTAGAACATCATAAAGCGGTCCAGATAACGCACCAGGGTATCGTGATCGAGGTCCGCCGCCAGCAGATCCGCATGGCGCGGTTTCATGCCGCCGTTACCGCACACGTACAGGTTCCAGCCTTTTTCGGTGGCGATGATACCTACGTCTTTACCCTGCGCTTCGGCACATTCACGGGTACAGCCGGATACGCCGAACTTCATTTTGTGCGGGGTGCGGATGCCTTTATAACGATTTTCCAGTTCGACGCCGAAGCCGACGCTGTCGCCTACGCCGTAGCGGCACCAGGTGCTGCCCACGCAGGTTTTTGCCATACGCAGCGCTTTGGCATAGGCATGGCCGGTTTCGAAGCCCGCTTCAATCAGTTGACGCCAGATTTCCGGCAGGTCGTCTTTCTGCGCGCCGAACAGGCCGATACGCTGAGAGCCGGTGATTTTGGTGTACAGGTTAAATTCGCGGGCGATACGGCCCACTTCCATCAACCCTTCCGGGGTGATTTCCCCGCCAGCAGAGCGTGGGATCACCGAGTAGGTGCCGTCTTTCTGGATGTTAGCCAGGAAGTTGTCGTTGGTGTCCTGAAGCGGGGTGTGCTTCGGTTTCAGGATGTATTCGTTCCAGCAGGACGCCAGCAGCGAGCCCACGGTGGGTTTACACACTTCACAGCCGTAGCCTTTACCGTATTTCGCCAGCAGTTCGTCGAAGGTTTTGATGCCTTCCACGCGGATCAGGTGATACAGCTCCTGACGGGAGAACGCGAAGTGCTCGCACAGGTTGTGGCTGACTTCGATACCCTGTTTCGCCAGTTCGGCGTTCAGCACCTGAGTCACCAGCGGGATACAGCCGCCGCAGCCGGTCCCGGCTTTGGTTTCCGCTTTCAACGCCGCAACGGTGTGGCAGCCTTTGTTGATGGCGGAAATCAGCATGCCTTTGGTCACGTCGAAACAGGAACAGATTTGCGCGCTGTCCGGCAGTTTGTCCACGCCGATAGCCGGTTTACCCTGGCTGGCGTGCGCTGGCAGGATCAATGCATCCGGGTTTTCCGGCAGTTCGATTTGGTTCAGCACCAGTTGCAGCAGGTTGCCGTAATCGCTGGTGTCGCCCACCAGCACCGCGCCCAGCAGGGTTTTGTTGTCTTCGCTGACGATAAGGCGTTTATAGGTTTCTTTGCTCTCATCCAGGAACACATAGCTGCGGGATTTCGGGGTACGGCCATGAGCATCGCCGATGCCGCCCACGTCTACGCCCAGCAACTTCAGCTTGGCGCTGAGGTCGGCACCTTCAAAAGCGTTGGTGTTGCCAAGGATATGGTCAACTGCCACCTGAGCCATTTTGTAGCCCGGTGCTACCAGGCCGTACACGCGATTGTGCCAGCTGGCACATTCGCCGATGGCGTAGATATCCGGGTCAGAAGTCTGGCATTTGTCGTTAATTACAATACCGCCGCGCTGCGCGACGGCCAGACCGCACTGGGTCGCCAGTTTGTCGCGCGGGCGAATACCGGTTGAGAACACGATGAAGTCGACTTCCAGGTCGCTACCGTCGGCGAAGCGCATGGTTTTACGCGCGCTTTTGCCAGTCTGCACGATTTCCTGGGTATTTTTGCTGGTGTGAACTTTCACGCCCAGGCTTTCGATTTTCTTACGCAGTTGCTCGCCGCCCATCTGATCGAGCTGTTCAGCCATCAGCATCGGCGCGAATTCGATAACGTGGGTTTCTACGCCGAGGTTTTTCAGCGCGCCAGCCGCTTCCAGGCCTAACAGACCACCGCCGACCACTGCGCCGCGTTTGCTGCGACGGGCGCAGGCTTCGATGGCGTTAAGATCTTCAATGGTGCGGTAGACGAAGCAGTCCTGGGTTTCAGACCCTTTAATTGGCGGGATCCACGGGTAGGAACCGGTCGCCATGATCAGTTTGTCGTAATAGACGGTACGCCCGGCGCTGGAGTGGATCACTTTTTCCTGGCGGTTAATGGTGATGGCGCGTTCGCCCATCAGCACATTCACGCCGTGCTTCTCATAATAACCTTCGCGCACTAAAGAGAGTTCTTCAGCAGTATGGTGAGAGAAGTAAGAGGAGAGGTGAACACGATCGTAGGCGATACGTGGCTCTTCACAAAATACGGTAATGTCGAACTGGCTGGCGTCAGCTTTATCGAGAAGATCCTCAATAAAACGATGGCCTACCATCCCGTTACCGATTATAGCCAGTTTGACTTTGCTCATTTTTGCCTCAATTTCTATTCTATTACTGCTTACCTTAACGATTCAGCAAACCCCCTTCTTGATTCAGATCAATTTCTGCCCTATATACCCCTTAATAGGTATATCCTTGATTTTTGTAGGATTTTCTAAGTGGCGGAATTGATTCAGTTTTCGATTTTGCGCGCTTTTTAAACAAATTCGGGTCAGGCCAGGCGGAATGTGGTATCACTCTGTAAAAAGCGCTTACAGCGGAGGGAGTATGTCTTCAACGTCTTTATGGTTAATCCAGAATGTGCGTTTACCGGGGCGGGAAGGATTGTGGCAAATCCCCATCGATAAGGGCCGATTTGGTGCCATCACGCCGATGGAAAACGGCGTTCACAGCAGTCTTGATGTGCTTAACGCGCGCGGTGGGTTAGCCATACCGCCGTTTATCGAGCCGCATATTCATCTGGATACTACGCAAACCGCCGGGGAGCCCAGTTGGAACCTTTCCGGGACGCTGTTTGAAGGGATCGAGCGCTGGGCCGAGCGCAAGGCGACGCTGAGCCATGAAGATGTCAAAGCACGCGCCTGGCAAACCCTGAAATGGCAGATGGCGCAGGGCATCCAGTATGTACGAACCCATGTTGATGTCTCCGACCCGACGCTGACGGCGCTCCGGGCGCTGCTGGAAGTTAAGAAGGAAGTCGCGCCCTGGGTTGATTTGCAGTTGGTGGCGTTTCCGCAGGAGGGGATTCTTTCGTATCCCAACGGCGAAGCCCTGCTGGAAGAGGCGCTGAAGCTCGGCGCGGACGTCGTAGGCGCGATCCCACATTTCGAATTCACGCGCGAGTACGGCGTTGAATCGCTGAATATCGCCTTTGCGCTGGCGAAGAAATATGACCGGCCGCTGGATATTCACTGCGACGAAATCGACGACGAGCAGTCGCGCTTTCTGGAAACCGTGGCGGCGCTGGCGCTGCGGGAAAATATCGGCCCGCGCGTTACCGCCAGCCATACTACCGCCATGCACAGCTACAACGGCGCCTACACCTCGCGGCTGTTCCGCCTGCTGAAGCTGTCCGGGATTAATTTTGTCGCCAATCCGCTGGTCAATATCCACTTGCAGGGACGATTTGATGATTATCCGAAGCGGCGCGGCATTACCCGGGTAAAGGAACTGCTGGCGGCAGACATAAACGTCTGCTTCGGGCATGACGACGTATTTGACTCGTGGTATCCGCTGGGCACCGGCAACATGCTGCAAGTGCTGCATATGGGCCTGCACGTTTGCCAGATGATGGGCTACGAGCAGATTAACCAGAGCCTGGATTTGATCACCCATAACAGCGCCAGAACCCTGGGCATTGCTGAGTACGGCATTAAAGAGGGCAACCCGGCTAACGTAATTATTTTACCGGTGGAGAACGGCTTTGAAGCGGTGCGTCGCCAGGTGCCGGTGCGCTGGTCGGTGCGTCACGGCAAAGTGATTGCCACCACACAACTGTCGCAAACTTGGGTGAAGATGGATAACGGCGGGGAGGAGATTTACTTTACGCGCCCTTCAGCAGAGTAAAGGGCGCGTTGAGTATTAATGCGCTGCGGAGGTTGCGTTGTGACGGCGATGGCGCGTCACAAAGCCTAATACCAGGCACATGACGAACACCACGGCATACAAACCGTTAGCGGTATTGAGCGCCGCCTGAGGGCCGCTGTGGGCAACAATCGGGCCGGTGACAACAAAGGTCAGCATGGTGCCGACGGTGCCGCAGGTCAGAATAAAGTTAACCAGCTTAGGCGACGGCACGTTGGTTTGCAGCGAACCAAGAGTAATGATCGAGGTGTAAATGGCGCTGGAGAAGAAGCCCAGCGTCAGAATAAACCACGCCATATGCTGTGGTTCGCCGGAAATAAAGCAGTACATCAACACCGTGGCGAGGCCCGCCAGCACGGTCAGTATGCGTTGCAGATCGAAGAAGCGCAGAAGAAAGCTGAACGCCCACATGCCGAACATGTACGACATCCAGAAATCGCTGACCAGCTTCCCGGCGTCGTTCAAGCTCATGCCGAGGCTTTTGGCGTATTCCGGTACCCAGGAGATAAAGCCCAGTTGGCCGAGGATGTAGCACAGCGCCGCCACCGACAGGAACAGCACGCCGATACCCCACTTTTCTTTCTCGACAGGGGTGTTGCTCTGTTTAGCGTGTTTGCCCAGCGCCGGGAACGCGCAGCCGAAGGTCAGGATAAAAATCGCCACATAGACCAGGCCGATGCAGGCGTAAACCCAATACCACTCAATGGTGCGCGCCAGCAGCCAGGCCGCCAGCATTGGGAAAATCATGCCCGCCATGCTGAAAAAGGAGTCGGTAAACAGCAAACGCGAGCCGCGTTGGCGGCCTTCGTACATCTGGGTGACCAGGAAGGTGCCGATGGACATGGTAATGCCGCTCACCACGCCCAGTACGAACATACAGGCGGAAAACAGCGCCAGGCTATGGCTGAACATCAGGCCCGCCACCGCCAGCACCATCATCACAAAGCCAAAGCGCAGTTGGGTTTTTAGCGGGACGATTTCCATCAGCCAGGCATTCAGAAAGATTGAAATCAAAATGCCGGCGTTCAGGAAGGTGAAGGTATTGCTCATGCTGGAAACCGGCAGGCCGAAGTAGTCGGCAATATTGCCCATCACCATCCCGGTGACAATCACTAACGCGCCGGTCAGGGCGTAGGAAAAGTAACTGATCCATGTGAGCTTGATGCGATTGCTGTTAGTCATGAAGATCCTGTGAAGAGAAAGGTAAAGCATCCTGGGGACGCTGAAATCGCGGGCAGTTTATGTGTTTTTGTGATGCATATAAACATTTAGGAATTTATTTGCTGCAAAACTCACGTTTCATTGTGAGTTTTGTCACATATCTTTCCTATACTTTCCAGGTAAAAATCCCGGATGTTAGCCATGCATCGTAAAACCAGGTAAATGTCTGGCACGATGCGGTTACGGTCTTTAGAATCAAGCCACTCGCTTTTAACCCTGTTTTCGTAAGGAATGCTTCATGCTCAAATCAACTCTGGCGGCTGTTGCAGCTGTGTTCGCTCTTTCCGCTCTCTCTCCCGCGGCGCTGGCTGCCAAAGGCGACCCTCGCGTACTGTTGACGACCTCTGCCGGCAATATCGAACTGGAGTTAAACAGCCAGAAAGCGCCAATCTCTTCGAAAAACTTCGTTGATTACGTTAATAGCGGCTACTACAACAACACCATTTTCCATCGCGTGATCCCAGGCTTTATGGTCCAGGGCGGCGGGTTCACGTCTGATATGCAGCAAAAGCAAGCCAACGCGCCGATTAAAAATGAAGCCGACAATGGCCTGCGCAACACCCGTGGCACCATTTCGATGGCGCGCACCGCAGATAAAGACAGCGCTACCAGCCAGTTCTTTATCAACGTGGCTGACAACGCGTTTCTCGACCACGGCCAGCGCGATTTCGGGTATGCGGTATTTGGTAAAGTTGTGAAAGGGATGGACATTGCCGATAAAATTGCCCAGGCCCAGACTCACGACGTGGGTCCTTACCAAAATGTCCCGTCAAAACCGATAGTTATCCTGTCTGCTAAAGTCCTGCCATAACCGCTTTTTGCGCGGGTTCGCTTAACCCGCGTTTGCCGCCTCCCGGCGTGTCTGTGATTTGCTGCTTATACTTGTGGCAAATACGGTCACGATCAGGGAGGCGCTATGTCTAAAAAACTCACCGATAAACAGAAATCCCGTCTCTGGGAGCAAAAGCGAAACGGCAACTTTCAGGCCAGCCTGCGCCTGGAGGGACGCGATATCCCGCTAATCGAGTTAACCACAGACGAAGCCGAGCAACGCCTTCAGGAAGTCAGGGGGCAATATGAGCGATAAATTTGGCGACGGGCGCGATCCGTATCTCTATGCCGGTCTGGATGTACTGAAAAACCGCCTTACTATCCGCCAGGCGCAGCGTCTGGATGCCGCGATGCTGGAACTGGTTGCGCTGCGTGCCGCCACGTTGCCGCTGGGGCCGATCCCACGCGGGTTGCCCCATCTCTGTGCTATCCACCGTCACCTGTTCCAGGACGTGTTCGACTGGGCGGGCGAGTTGCGTGAAGTGGATATTTACCAGGGCGATACCCGCTTCTGCCATTTCGGCTATATCGAGAAAGAGGGCAACGACCTGTTCCAGGATCTGGAAGACGAAGGGTATCTGGCAGGGCTGGCCGCGCCGGAATTTATCCAGCGGCTGGCGCACTACTATTGCGAGATTAATGTGCTGCACCCGTTCCGCCTGGGTTCTGGCCTGAGCCAGCGCATTTTCTTTGAGCAACTGGCGATTCATGCCGGGTATAGTCTCGACTGGCGCGATATCGACCCGCCGTTCTGGCGTGAAGCAAACCAGGCTGGCGCGATGGGCGATCTGGAGCCGCTGGTCTTGATATTCAGCAAAGTGGTGAGTGAAGCACGGGAAAGTGAGTAGAATAGCGCGGTTCATTTTTTCGGAGCCGCCATGCTACTGCTGATTGATAACTACGATTCGTTCACCTGGAACCTGTACCAGTATTTCTGCGAACTCGGCGCAGAGGTGGTGGTTAAGCGCAACGATGAAATCAGCGTTGCCGACATCGCCACGCTCGCGCCGCAAAAAATTGTCATTTCCCCCGGCCCCTGCACCCCCAATGAAGCGGGCATCTCTCTGGATGTGATTCGTGATTACGCGGGTAAGCTGCCGATCCTCGGGGTCTGCCTTGGGCATCAGGCCATAGGCCAGGCGTTTGGCGCACGGATTATTCGCGCCCGTCAGGTGATGCACGGCAAAACCTCAGCGATTCGCCATAACGGTAGCGGCGTGTTTCACGGGCTGAATAACCCGCTCACCGTGACGCGCTATCACTCCCTGCTGATTGACCCCGCCACGCTGCCGGACGACTTCGACGTCACCGCCTGGAGCGCGGAGGATGAAATCATGGGCATTCGCCATCGCGAGTGGGATCTGGAGGGTGTGCAGTTTCATCCCGAAAGCATTCTCAGCGAACAGGGCCACGCGCTGCTTGCCAACTTTTTACGCCGCTGATTTTTTATTGCCATTAATTGATTTTTTATGCATATTTTGTGCTTATATTTTCAATTAAGATTTTGCATAAACGGATGGGCATAAGATGGCAAATGAACAGACTGCAATTACCCGGGCGACTTTTGACGACGTTATTCTGCCAGTCTATGCACCGGCTGAGTTTATCCCGGTAAAAGGGCAGGGCAGCCGCGTATGGGATCAGCAGGGTAAAGAGTACGTTGATTTTGCCGGCGGGATTGCGGTCACGGCGCTGGGTCACTGCCATCCGGCGCTGGTGGAGGCATTAAAAAACCAGGGCGAAACGCTGTGGCACACCAGCAACGTGTTTACCAATGAACCAGCGCTGCGCCTGGGTCGCAAAATTATCAACGCGACCTTTGCCGAGCGCGTACTGTTTATGAACTCGGGCACCGAAGCCAATGAGACCGCGTTCAAACTGGCGCGCTATTACGCCTCTACCCGCCACAGCCCGTATAAAACCAAAATCATCGCCTTCCATAACGCTTTCCATGGCCGTTCGCTGTTTACCGTGTCGGTCGGCGGGCAGCCGAAATATTCTGACGGCTTCGGCCCGAAACCGGCAGATATTATCCACGTGCCGTTTAACGATCTGCATGCGGTGGAAGCAGTGATTGACGATCACACCTGCGCCATTGTGGTGGAGCCGATTCAGGGCGAAGGCGGCGTGACGGCGGCGACCCCGGAATTCTTAAAGGGCCTGCGCGAGTTGTGCGACAAACATCAGGCGCTGTTGGTGTTTGATGAAGTGCAGTGCGGCATGGGCCGTACCGGCGATCTGTTCGCTTACATGCATTACGGCGTGACGCCGGATATCCTCACCAGCGCCAAAGCCCTGGGCGGCGGTTTCCCGATCAGTGCAATGTTGACCACTCAGGATATCGCCTCGGCGTTCCATGTAGGCTCTCACGGCTCCACTTACGGCGGCAACCCGTTAGCCTGTGCGGTAGCCGGCGCGGCGTTCGATATCATCAATACCCCGGATGTACTGGCTGGCGTGAACCAAAAACGTGCCCAGTTCGTGAAGCATCTTGAGCAAATTGACGCGCAGTACGACGTGTTCAGCGACATTCGCGGCATGGGGCTACTGATTGGCGCCGAGCTTAAACCGCAGTACAAAGGCCGTGCGCGTGAGTTTTTGCACGCGGCGGCAGAAGCGGGCGTGATGGTGCTGAACGCTGGCCCGGATGTGATGCGCTTCGCGCCATCGCTGGTGGTTGAAAGTGCCGATATCGATGAAGGCATGACGCGCTTCGCGCAGGCCGTTGCGAAAGTCAGTCGTTAACCGCTTTCGGATTATTGAGCCGCCGGTTTAGCCAGATCCCATGATGCGGCCGCTGACGCCATGCTACTGACGAAATGGTGTGCATGGTGTCGAGATGGCCGAGTATCCGCTGGAGATGCTGTTCCAGCACGCTTAACGGCCCCTGAGACAGGGCTTCCGGCATATCCAGGATCACCGCGTCTTTGGTTTCCCCCGGCTCGTCATATTCCAGCCGCTGCTGGCAGCGCTGGAGCGCAATTTCGCAGGACTGCAAATAGCGCTGCGCCAGGTCACGCGTCAGCATGGTGTGTTCCCGCGCCATAGTGGTCATCGCATTAATATGCTCGACGATAAACTGGCTGTGGGTCACCCACAGCTTCATCTCTTCCAGATAGCGGGTATTGAATCCCGGTTCCTGCATCGCCTGGTTCAGCGAATTGTACAACGCGTTATGCGCCTGGTTGACCAGCATGCGCTGCCAGGCCAGCGGCGTAGGTTGCGGGTCGTCACTGAGGATCAAGCGTATCGCTTTCTGGTCTGCCTCCAGCGCATCGTGAGCGTTTTTACGCAGCAGGCCGCTTTGCCACTGGGGCCACAACCACACCATGCCGCCAAAGGCGATCAGGCAGCCAATCAAGGTATCAATCAGTCTCGGCAGAATATACTGCTCCCCGCTCAGGGAGAGCAGTTGCAGGCTATACACCGCCGTGACGGTAAAGCCGATAGTCGCCCAGCCGTAATTTTTGCGGATGATGAGATAGCTCACGATGGTGATGACCAACATCGCCAGCAGGGTGTAGCCATCGGCAACGTGATAGTGCAGAGTGATCCCGGCGATGATAAGCCCGGCCATGGTGCCGCCCGCTCGGTGGAGAATACGCACCCGCGTGGCGCCGTAGCCGTTCTGGGTCACGAACATCACGGTCATTAAAATCCAGTAGGGTTTCGGTAGGTGCAGGGCGCTACCCACCAGGCTGGCAATGCTCAGCATCACCGCGATACGGGCGGAACTGCGCAGGGCGGTGGACTTCAATGACAGATAGCTTTTCAACGCGCGCAGCACGGGCAGGCGGCGCTGCTTATCTTCCATCAGATCGCGCGAATACAGTGGACGCTGGGATTTCAGCACTCTGGCGATACGGCTGAAATGGTATTCGCAGAACTGTCCCACCGGGTTATCGGGGTGCTGGCGGGCAATTTTTTCCAGCGCGCCAATCTGCTTATCCATTTCAAAGCGCTTCGGGTAACGGTGATACAGGATATCGTCGGCGCGTTCCCGCAGGCGGGCCGCCACCGTCTGGGCATTCCAGCGGATCACCGCCTCGGCGTGGCTTTCGCGCACCAGTTTCTGCACCTCTTCGGGCTGATGCAGGCTGACGGAAATATGCTCCTGCAAATCCAGCGCGATCTGGAAAGTGCGCAGCAGGCGTTTATAGCCGTGATGCTTACCGGTCGACAGCATATGTAGCTGCTGATAACACTGGGTAATCAAGTCGACGGTTTTTTGCTGGCGTGCCAGCAGCGGCGGCAACGCGCTTTGCGGATCGGTATGCTGGGTCAGCAGGCTGTATTTGGCTTCGCAATATTCCGCCAACTGGCGGTACAGCAGGCTCAGGGTTTCGCGCAGCGGCTGTTCGCGCCACACCCAGAACCAGAACCAGTTAAACAGCCCATACCACAGCGTGCCCAAGGCATACAGCAGCAGCGGCTCCCACATCGGCATATAGCCCGCCAGGCTGAGTGTGAATATCGCTGCAATAAGCGACGCCGGGAGCAGGCGAGCATGAAGCGGACTGATTTCCGCCGTTACGCCCAGGATCAGCGCCAGCCCGGAGAGCGCCAGTGGCAGCGGCACGGCGTTAAGCAGCAGTAACTGCATCGCCAGGCTGCTGAGCGCGAACAGTGACCCGCCAATAACCAGGCGTTTAAAGAAGCGCTTGTGCGGGGTGTCCAGGCCAGCGATGTTGCAGCAGGCGGGAACGAGGGAGAACAGGAGACCTTGTTGCAGATGGCCCAGAACCAGACCCACCGCCACAGGCAAACACAACACCAGGGTTTGACGAAGTGCGTAGTTGATTTCGGGGTGGTAGATCAGGCGTCGCCACATGGGTGAGATCGGATGAGACGGCGTGTTGCCACGCCGTTTCGCAGGGTTTAGCGGGTACCGTAAACCACAATGGTCTTACCGTGGGCGGAGATCAGGTTTTGATCTTCAAGCATTTTCAAAATGCGGCCAACGGTTTCGCGGGAGCAGCCGACGATCTGGCCGATCTCCTGACGGGTAATTTTGATCTGCATACCATCCGGGTGGGTCATGGCATCCGGCTGTTTGGCCAGATTCAGCAGCGTTTGTGCGATGCGGCCAGTGACATCAAGGAAGGCGAGGTTGCCCACTTTCTCTGACGTCACCTGCAGACGGCGCGCCATCTGCGAAGACAGACGCATCAGGATGTCAGGGTTAACCTGAATCAGCTGACGGAATTTTTTATAAGAGATTTCTGCCACTTCACACGCCGTTTTGGCGCGAACCCAGGCACTGCGTTCCTGACCTTCTTCGAACAATCCCAGTTCGCCGATGAAATCGCCCTGATTCAGATAAGAGAGGATCATTTCCTTGCCCTCTTCATCTTTAATCAGCACTGCCACGGAGCCTTTAACGATGTAATACAACGTTTCCGCCTTTTCACCCTGGTGAATCAGCGTGCTCTTCGATGGGTACTTATGAATATGGCAATGAGACAAGAACCATTCGAGAGTCGGGTCTGTTTGCGGTTTGCCAAGCACCATGCGCGGTTATCCTCTGTTTTAAGCTGACTCCAGAGAGCAACAATAATAACCCTCTGGGTTTTTGCAATCGTCTCTTCTCCTGGCCGGAGAAGGGGCCTTTAACGTCCTGTGGCCTGTAATAGGTGTGGTCGTATGCACACATGCATTACATCAATGTATCGCTGTAGCATCCGACTGTTTTAGCATAGCTTTACGTGAGTGTCTCCTATTGTCTCGTTTCAGCTTGACCTGGCTCTCATCCGTTGCGCGTTTTGTTACAGCCGCGTAATCTGTCAGTAATTTTGAAACACTGGAGTAACCAAAATGCAGGCAAGAGTGAAGTGGGTAGAAGGGTTAACTTTTCTCGGTGAGTCCGCCTCAGGACACCAGGTTTTAATGGACGGCAACTCCGGTGACAAAGCGCCCAGCCCGATGGAAATGGTATTAATGGCGGCGGGCGGTTGCAGCGCCATTGATGTGGTGTCGATCCTTCAGAAAGGACGTCATGACATCACCGACTGCGAGGTGAAATTGACCTCCGAGCGCCGTGAAGAAGCGCCGCGCTACTTTACCCACATCAACCTGCATTTCATCGTGACCGGTAAAGCGTTAAAAGACGCGGCGGTGTCCCGTGCGGTAGATCTGTCGGCAGAGAAATATTGTTCAGTCGCCTTGATGCTGGAAAAAGCGGTGAACGTCACCCATTCCTACGAAGTGATTGAAGGATAAGTGCTTAATAAGGCGGCGTTGCCGCCTTAAATTTTTCGCCCTTCCATGATTCTTTTTACCAGCGGCAGCATGATCAGCTCCATCGCCAACCCCATTTTCCCGCCTGGCACCACTAATGTATTGATGTGGGAAATGAATGAGCCCTGCAACATGGCCAGCAGCCAGGGGAAATCGATCCCTTCCAGGTTCCTGAAGTGAATCACCACCAGGCTCTCATCCAGCGAAGGAATTGCCTTCGCGGCAAACGGGTTTGATGTATCAACGGTGGGGACACGCTGGAAGTTAATATGGGTACGCGAGAACTGCGGCGTGATGAAGTTGATGTAGTCTTCCATCGAACGCACGACCGAATCCATCACCGCTTCACGGGAGTGCCCGCGTTCGCTGGTGTCACGGATGAGCTTCTGGATCCATTCCAGGTTGACGATCGGCACCACGCCCACCAGCAAATTCACATGGCGCGCGACATCATGATGGGGCGTCACCACGCCGCCATGCAACCCTTCGTAAAACAGCACGTCCGTGGGTTCGGGCAACGGTTGCCAGGGGGTAAAAGTACCCGGTACCTGGTTCCAGGGTACGGCTTCGTCATAGGTATGCAGATATTTACGCGATTGCCCGGTACCGGTTTGCCCGTACTGATTAAAAGTCTGTTCCAGCAGGCCAAAGTCGTTGGCCTCCGGCCCGAAATAGCTGATGTGCCTGCCCACGTCGCGCGCTTTGCGGATCGCCATATCCATTTCAGGGCGGGTATAGCGATGAAAGCTGTCCCCTTCCACTTCAGCGGCATGCAGGTTGAGCTGGGCGAAAATCTTACGAAAGGCGAGGCTGGTGGTGGTGGTCCCGGCCCCGCTGGAGCCGGTAACGGCGATGATCGGATGTTGGGCAGACATAGCGGAACAACTCCTTAGGGTAGCGACGTGAAAATAAGACCCGTGCAAGGCGAATGAGTTCTGGCGGTCTGATCTGCCGCCAGTGGTTTTTATTGTTCAGCGAGCGGTCTTACCCCCGAAACTGATCGCGCGGCATGATGTTGACCGTTTCATGCAGTTCCGACCACACCAGAACCGCGTCGCCGCGTTCCAGTTGGTGCTTTACCTGAGAGACTTTATCGCTGAGCGAGCGTTCATGTTCACCATAATCGGTGCCTTCCCGCAAGACAAAAGCTTCAATGAGGTTTTCAAGCGTTTCCGGGTCGAGGGATTGCCAGGGAATAATCATGGTTTATCCAGATAAGGTGTGAGCCAGTCGGGAATGCGCGCTTCAAGCCACATTTTCGGACGCAGGGCGGTACCGCCTACGAATCCCACGTGCCCGCCATATTCGGTCAACTGGTATTCGATATTGGCCGGTAGCTGGGCGATATCTGGGATAACGTGGCTATCCATAAACGGGTCGTCCTGCGCATGAATGATAAGTGTAGGCTGGGTAATCGACGCCAGCAGCGGCATCGCGCTACAGCGCCGGTAATAATCGATGGCGTCGTCAAAACCGTGGGCTTTTGAGGTGATCAAATCGTCGAATTCACGCAGGCGGCGGATCCCTTTCAACTGGGCTATATCTACCGGCAGCGTACCCGGATAAGCCAGCAGCTTGCGCGAGGCATTGGCCTTAAGCAAATTCAACAGGTAGTGCTGATAGACCCGGGAAAAGCCTTTTTCCATATGGTAGCAGCAATGTTCCAGCACAAACGGCGCGGAGACAATCACCGCCGCGTTGACCGGCAGTTGTGGATACTTCGCCAACATGCAGCCCAGCATATTGCCGCCGAGAGAAAAACCTACCGCCGCGGTGGGCTGCTCGCCAAACTGTTGCGCGACCCACTCCAGAAACCAGCGGCCGTCTTCGGTTTCGCCGGAATGGTAAATGCGGTGCATGCGATTCGGTTCACCGCTGCATCCCCGGAAATGCATTACCACCCCCAGCCAGCCGCGGGCTTTCGCCGCCTGGATCAGTCCGTGGGCGTAAGGGCTGTTCAGGCTGCCTTCCAGACCGTGGAAAATCACCAGCCGGGGTTTATGGCGCGCCTGTTCTGGATCTTCGCTCCAGGCCAGATCGACAAAATCGCCATCGGGCGTATCCAGCCGCTGCCATACCGGGGTGAACTGGAGCCGCCGCCGCAGGATGCGCGGCAGCATGGTTTGCAGATGAGGATTGCGCACGCCCGGCATAGGCCGAAAATGGCGCGACGTCTCTTCGTTCTCGGTTAAATCCGCAGGAGTAATTTCAGCCATAGCACAGGTTCATCGTGAGTATTCGCCCTTCCCGTGATGCTGGCCGAAGAAGGGCATCGGTGATTATGGCTCCTGAAGCAGTTGCTCCAACTGCTCCTGAGCGTCCAGCCATTCCATTTCGCAGTTTTCCAGGTCGCCTTTGGTTTTGGCCTGGCGTTGCAGGCAGTCCGTTAAATCGGCCTTACGGCTTTGATCGTATAACGTGCTGTCGCCAAGCTGTTCTTCCACATCGGCAAGCTGCTGCTGGAGTTTTTCCATCAGCTTTTCGAGACGCATAATCTCTTTGCGCAGCGGCTGCGTCAGGGTGCGCAGCTCTGCCTCACGGCGCTTCTGATCTTTACGCGATTGGGCGCTGTTGGCGTTGTCTTTTGCGGCTTCTGCCGGCTGGCTTTCCTGCTTTTGCAGGTCGCTTAACCACTTCTGGTAATCTTCCAGATCGCCGTCGAAGGCTTCCACTTTGCCGTCATGCACCAGATACAGGTCATCGGTGGTAGAACGCAGTAAATGGCGGTCGTGCGAGACCACCACCAGCGCGCCTTCAAATTCAATCAGCGCATCGGTCAATGCCTGGCGCATATCCAGATCGAGGTGGTTGGTCGGTTCATCAAGCAGCAGCAGGTTAGGGCGCTGCCAGACGATCAGCGCCAGCACCAGGCGCGCTTTTTCGCCGCCGGAGAAGCGTTCGGTATTCTCGCTAACCTTATCGCCCTGGAAACCGAATCCGCCGAGGTAATCGCGCAGCTGCTGTTCCAGTTCACGCGGTGCAATACGCGCCAGGTGCTGGAGCGGCGACTCGTCGGCACGCAAAAACTCCAACTGGTGCTGGGCGAAGTAACCCAGCTTGATACCTTTCGCCAGACCGATTTCGCCCTGCATCGGAGCCAGTTCGCCCGCCAGCAGTTTGATCAGCGTTGATTTACCCGCGCCGTTACGGCCCAGCAAACCGATGCGCGAGCCCGGCACCAGGTTGAGTTTAATTGAGTCGAGAATCGTTTTATCGCCATAGCCCGCGCTCACTATTTCCATTTTCAGCAGCGGGTTGGGCAGGCTTTCCGGGGCGCGAAAACTAAAGTGGAACGGGTTGTCGACGTGCGCCGGCAAAATCAGCTCCATGCGCTCGAGCATTTTGATGCGGCTCTGGGCCTGCTTCGCTTTGGAGGCTTTGGCTTTAAAACGGTCAATAAAGCTTTGCAGGTGCGCCACGCGCTGCTGCTGGCTTTCATACATCGACTGCTGCTGCGCAAGGCGCGTGGCGCGCTGGCGCTCGAACGAGCTGTAGTTGCCGGTGTATTCGAACATCGTCTGCTGCTCGATATGAATGATTTTATCCACCACCGGATCGAGGAAGTCACGGTCGTGGGAAATCAAAATCAGCGTTCCCTGATAGCTTTTCAGCCATTTTTCCAGCCAGATAACCGCGTCCAGGTCCAGGTGGTTGGTGGGTTCATCGAGCAGCAGCAGGTCGGAACGGCAGATCAGCGCCTGCGCCAGGTTAAGGCGCATCCGCCAGCCGCCGGAGAAATCGCTAACCGGGCGGTCAAGCTGCTCGTTACTGAAGCCTAATCCGTGCAACAGACTGGCGGCGCGGGCGCGGATCGACCAGGCATTTATGGCGTCGAGTTTGCCGTGCGCGGTGGCGATGGCGTGACCGTCATTGCGGACGTTGGCGTCGTTAAGCTCGCGCTCAAACTGGCGGTATTCGCGATCGCCGTCGATCACGTATTCAATGGCCGGGACGGCGAGGGCAGGGGTTTCCTGGTTTACCCAGGCGAGCTGCCAGTTGCCCGGAAAGGTGTAGCTCCCCCCGTCGGCGGTGATTTCGCTTTTCAACAGCGACAGCAGGGTGGATTTACCACAGCCGTTTTTACCCACCAGCCCCACTTTTTGGCCGGGGTTGATGGTAGCAGTCGCGTTATCCAGCAGTACGCGTGTGCCGCGACGAATTTGCAACGAGGAGAATACAATCATAGAGCGCCGTATGTTCTGACTATGTTAATTTGTCATTATGATAATGTAAGGTGTGGGCGATTTGCCGCACCGGGCCGCAATGGTAGCCCAAAAAGAAGACGATACACAAAATCATTCTGGCTGCGCCATCGCGGCAAGAAGATCGGCGGCGCAGGCTGTTGCGTGCCCGTCAGAAAGAGAAAAGTAATACGCCCGGGAGGGGAATGATGTCAGACACAGCGAAAGTGTTGCTGCTGTATGCCCATCCGGAATCCCAGGACTCGGTGGCTAACCGGGTTCTGCTTAAGCCGGCTTCGCAACTTGCAAATGTTACCGTGCACGATCTCTATGCACACTATCCAGACTTTTTTATTGATATCCCCCGCGAACAGGAACTGCTGTTGGCGCACGACGTCATTGTGTTTCAACACCCGCTTTATACCTACAGTTGCCCCGCATTGCTTAAAGAGTGGCTCGACCGGGTACTTAGCCGCGGCTTTGCCAGCGGACCGGGAGGGAATCAGCTTGCGGGAAAGTACTGGCGTAGCGTGATCACCACCGGCGAGCCGGAAGGCGCTTATCGCGGTGATGGTTTTAATCGCTACTCTCTCAGTGAAATACTTCGTCCCTTTGAACTGACGGCGGCCATGTGCCATATGCAGTGGCTATCGCCGATGATCGTCTACTGGGCGCGTCGCCAGGCGCTGGCGGAATTAGAAAACCATGCCAAAGCCTATGGCGAATGGCTGGCGTCGCCGCGCATTCCGGGAGGTCGATAATGGAAGGCACGGATCTGTTGTTAGCAGGCGTGCTGTTTTTATTCGCGGCGGTGGTGGCCGTGCCGCTGGCGGCGCGGCTGGGCATTGGCGCGGTGTTGGGCTATTTGCTGGCGGGGATTGCCATCGGCCCGTGGGGGCTGGGTTTTATCAGCGACGTCGATGAGATCCTTCACTTCTCTGAGCTGGGCGTGGTGTTCCTGATGTTTATCATCGGGCTGGAACTGAACCCGGCCAAACTATGGCAACTGCGGCGCTCGATATTCGGCGTGGGCGCGGCGCAGGTGTTGCTCAGCGCAGGTATCTTAGCGGTGTTGCTGATACTGACCAAATTCTCCTGGCAGGCGGCGATTGTCGGCGGGATTGGCCTGGCGATGTCCTCTACCGCCATGGCGCTACAGCTAATGCGTGAAAAAGGCATGAACCGCAGCGAGTCCGGGCAACTGGGTTTTTCAGTGCTGCTGTTCCAGGATTTGGCGGTGATCCCGGCGCTGGCCCTGGTGCCGCTGCTGGCGGGCAATGCCGATGAGCATCTCGACTGGGCTAAAGTCGGCCTGAAGGTGCTGGCGTTCGCCGGGATGCTGATTGGCGGCCGCTATCTACTGCGCCCGGTGTTTCGCTTTATTGCCAGCTCCGGCGTCCGCGAGGTATTTACTGCCGCGACGCTGCTGCTGGTGCTGGGTTCGGCGCTGTTTATGGACGCGCTAGGCCTGTCGATGGCGCTGGGGACATTTATCGCCGGGATCTTGTTGGCGGAAAGCGAGTACCGCCATGAGCTGGAAATCGCTATCGATCCCTTCAAGGGCTTATTGCTGGGACTGTTTTTTATCTCCGTCGGCATGGCGCTTAATCTCGGCGTGCTCTATACCCATATTCTGCTGGTGGTGGCAGGCGTCGCTATTCTGGTGGCGGTGAAAATGGCGGTGCTTTACGGCCTCGCCCATATCTACGGGTTGCGTAATTCGGAGCGGTTGCAGTTTTCCGGCGTGCTCAGCCAGGGCGGCGAATTTGCGTTTGTGCTGTTTTCGACGGCGTCATCGCAGCGGTTATTTCAGGGGGACCAGATGGCGCTGCTACTGGTCACCGTGACGCTATCAATGATGACGACGCCGCTATTAATGAAGCGCATTGATAAGCATCTGGCACGTCGGTTCAACGAACCTGAGGATAGTGATGAGCAACCCTGGGTGGAGGATGATAAGCCGCAGGTGATCGTCGTGGGCTTTGGGCGCTTCGGTCAGGTGATCGGACGCTTGCTGATGGCCAACAAGATGCGTATTACGGTGCTGGAGCGCGATATTAGCAGCGTCAATTTGATGCGCAAATATGGCTATAAGGTTTACTACGGGGATGCGACACAACTCGAGCTTTTGCGTTCTGCTGGGGCGGAACAAGCAAAATCCATTGTCATCACCAGCAATGAGCCGGAAGATACCCTAAAGATTGTGCATCTTTGCCAACAGCATTTCCCTCATCTGGCGATTCTGGCTCGTGCGCGGGGGCGCGTTGAAGCGCATGAGCTGTTGCAGGCGGGCGTCACGCAGTTTTCCCGCGAGACGTTCTCCAGTGCGCTTGAGCTTGGCCGCAAAGCGTTAATATCGGTGGGGCTGCATCCCCATCAGGCCCAGCGCGCGCAGCTTCATTTTCGTCGGCTGGATATGCGGATGCTGCGGGAATTGATGCCGATCCATACCGATACCGCGCAGATATCCCGCGTGCGCGAAGCCCGCCGCGAACTGGAAGAGATCTTCCAGCGCGAAATGCAGCTGGAGCGGCGGCAGTTTGATGGTTGGGATGAGTTTGAGTAACAACGAGGTACGGCAGTGCGAAAAAGATTTATAGCCGGGGCGGTCTGCCCGTCCTGCCAGGCGCAAGATTCGCTGGCGATGTGGCGCGAAAACAATGTCGATATAGTTGAATGCGTTAAGTGCGGGCATCAGATGCGCGAAGCGGATAAATCCGCCCAGCCGCATGTGCGCGAGCAAGAACAGGTGATAGGGATTTTCCATCCCGACTAGCGCGATCCACCCGCTTTTTTTAAGCTTAGGGGTACACAGGCGTCGATTTCCGTTACAATCGGCGCCAGAAATTTTTCCACGCTCAGGAGATATCATGAAAGTAGCAAAAGACCTGGTGGTCAGCCTGGCCTATCAGGTACGTACAGAAGACGGTGTATTGGTGGATGAGTCTCCGGTGAGTGCACCGCTGGACTATCTTCATGGTCATGGCTCACTGATTTCCGGTCTGGAAAATGCGCTGGAAGGCCATGACGTTGGCGATAAATTCGACGTTGCTGTTGGCGCGAATGACGCTTACGGTCAGTACGACGAAAATCTGGTACAGCGCGTACCGAAAGACGTGTTCATGGGCGTTGACGAGCTGCAGGTTGGCATGCGTTTCTTGGCTGAAACTGACCAGGGCCCGGTTCCGGTTGAAATCACTGAAGTGGAAGATGACCATGTTGTGGTTGATGGCAACCACATGCTGGCTGGCCAGAATCTGAAATTCAATGTGGAAGTTGTTGCAATCCGCGAAGCGACCGAAGAAGAACTGGCTCATGGCCACGTTCACGGTGCGCACGGGCATGACCACGATCACGACCACGACCATGGTCACGACGGCTGCTGCGGTGGCCACGGCCATGACCACGGTCATGAGCATGGCAAAGGCGGTTGCGGCGGCAACGGCGGCTGTGGCTGCCACTAAGCGCTAAACGAAAAAGGCAGCCTGGCTGCCTTTTTTATTGGTCGGAATTAATAGTGCGGCGGAGGCGTTTCTTCAGACTGCGACGCAATCATCGAAGGTTGGGTGGCTTTCAGCTTATCCACCAACAGCCGTAAATGCTCACGCAGTTTAACCATTTCCAGCTCGTGCGCGGTTACCGTCTGGTTTAACTCTTCGATGGTAATTTCCTGAAATGCAAGACGACTTTCAAGTTCTGCCAGCCGTTGTTCGGTCGATTGATGCTGCATGACTATCCTCTCTGACAGCGTTTAAACATATTTTGTGATTTTACGCGAAAAAACAGAGCGCTTGCAGCGGTGATTTGCCGTGGATGAAACTTCTGCACACAAAAATAGTCTCATTTTGATCCTATAACGGTCCCGAAGATTGTGTAGATTTCTTCCGCGACGTTATAGTAAGCCTCTTTGCTGATATAAAACCGGGGTGAGAGGCCTCGGTTCTGGAGAAATGGATGAAATCACTGTTTAAAGTCACGCTGTTGGCGACCACCATGGCCGTTGCTCTGAATGCACCTGCGTTTGCTGCTCCTGCGGCCGCGCCTGCTGCAACTGCTGAGAGCAAATCAGCATTCCAAAACGACGACCAGAAATCAGCTTATGCGCTGGGTGCTTCGCTGGGTCGTTACATGGAGAACTCCTTAAAAGAACAAGAAAAGCTGGGCATCAAATTAGATAAAGCACAGCTGATTGCCGGTGTTCAGGACGCATTTGCAGATAAGAGCAAACTTTCCGATCAGGAAATTGAGCAGACTCTCCAGGCGTTTGAAGCCCGCGTGAAAGCATCCGCGCAAGAGAAGATGGAAAAAGACGCGAAAGAAAATGCCGATAAGGGCAAAGCCTATCGTGATACTTTTGCCAAAGAGAAAGGCGTGAAAACCTCTTCTACTGGCCTGCTGTATAAAGTTGAAAAAGCCGGTACTGGCGATGCGCCGAAAGACAGCGATACCGTCGTGGTTAACTATAAAGGCACGCTGGTCGACGGTAAGGAGTTTGATAACTCTTACACCCGTGGCGAACCGCTCTCCTTCCGTCTTGACGGTGTGATCCCGGGCTGGACTGAAGGCCTGAAAAACATCAAGAAAGGCGGTAAAATCAAGCTGGTTATCCCACCGGAGCTGGCTTACGGTAAAAACGGCGTTCCGGGTATTCCTGCCAACTCTACGCTGGTCTTTGACGTAGAACTGCTGGATATCAAGCCGGCATCGAAAGCTGATGCCGCGCCGGAAGCCGCAGCAGAGGGCAAAGCTGCTGCTGGCGACGACGCTAAGAAGTAAGCAACCGTTTGAAACCGCCGCCTGCCAGGCGGCGGTTTTTTATTTGCCAGACGGGAGCTGTCCGTTATGTTTCGGACCAGGGCGCACGCAACCTGAAAGATAACGGTATAATTAAAACTGGCAAACACGTCTGACGCTGTATTACTTTATCTGTTTGCGTAACAACTGAGTGATGAGTCTGCCCTGACACCTAAATACGACAGGCTCTATGTATAGGGTGGTATTCTTTCATGTCCAATTCGCTTTTGACCAACGAGACCAGTGAACTCGATTTACTGGATCAGCGTCCTTTTGATCAAACTGATTTCGATATCCTCAAATCCTATGAAGCGGTAGTGGACGGGTTAGCTATGCTGATTGGCTCACATTGCGAAATCGTGTTGCACTCTTTGCAGGACCTGAAATGCTCCGCCATCCGCATCGCCAATGGCGAACACACCGGACGAAAAATTGGATCGCCAATTACCGATCTGGCGCTGCGTATGTTGCATGATATGACCGGCGCTGACAGTAGCGTGTCGAAGTGCTATTTCACCCGCGCCAAAAGCGGCGTACTGATGAAGTCGGTGACGATTGCTATTCGTAACCGCGATCAGCGGGTGATTGGCCTGTTGTGCATCAATATGAACCTTGACGTGCCGTTCTCACAGATTATGAGTACCTTTGTGCCGCCGGAAACCCAGGACCAGGAAGTGCCGTCCTCGGTTAACTTCGCTTCCTCGGTGGAAGACCTGGTGATGCAGACGCTGGAGTTCACCATTGAAGAGGTCAATGCCGATCGCAACGTCTCCAACAACGCCAAGAACCGCCAGATTGTGCTGAACCTTTATGAGAAAGGCATTTTTGATATTAAAGACGCTATCAACCAGGTCGCCGATCGGTTGAACATCTCCAAGCACACGGTTTACCTCTATATTCGCCAGTTCAAGAGCGGCGACTTTACCGGGCAAGAGCGCTAATGCGTTTTGCGCTTATGGTCACTGGCCCGGCGTATGGCACACAGCAAGCCAGTAGCGCTTATCAGTTTGCCCTGGCGGCGTTCGACGAAGGGCACAGCGTGGAAAGCGTCTTCTTTTATCGGGAAGGCGTATACAACGCGAACCAACTGACATCTCCTGCCAGCGACGAATTCGATATAGTGCGAGCCTGGCAGCGTTTAAGCGAAGAGCGCGGCGTTGCGCTGCATATTTGCGTCGCAGCGGCGTTGCGGCGCGGCATTACCGATAAAGAACAGGCGCAGCAGCTTAATTTGCCGGGCGCGAACCTTCAGCCGGGGTTTCGGTTAAGCGGTCTTGGCGCACTGGCTGAGGCGGCGTTGACCAGCGATCGTATGGTGCAATTCTAATGAAACGTGTCGCGTTTGTTTTTGCCTCTGCCCCACATGGCTCTTCAGCAGGGCGCGAAGGCCTGGATGCGCTGTTAGCGACATCGGCGCTGAGTGATGAGATCGGCGTTTTCTTTACCGGCGACGGCGTTTTTCAAATCCTGGCAGGGCAGCAGCCCGCAGAGATCCTGGCCCGCGATTATATCGCTACCTTCAAACTGCTGGCGCTCTATGATATTGAGAACTGCTGGCTGTGCGCCGACTCGCTGCGCGAGCGTGGACTAAACCCGGACGCCAGTGAGTTTGTGGTGAAGGCAGAAATGCTGGGCAGCGCGCAATTACGGGACACGCTTAACCAATACGATGTGATTTTACGTTTTTGAGGTTTCAATGCTGCATACCTTAACGCGCTCACCCTGGCAGATGGATTTCAATCACTTCCTGCGGATGCTCGCCTCTGGCGACGATGTACTGCTGATTCAGGACGGCGTAGCGGCCGGTATCGCAGGCTCCTCTTTCCTTGAATTATTACAGCACGCCCCCATATCTCTTCACGCGCTGGAAAATGACATTCTTGCGCGAGGTTTGAGTGGTCAAATTTCGACCGATATTGGCAGGGTTAGCTATAATGACTTCGTCAGATTAGCCATTAAGCATCCAAGTCAGATGAACTGGTAGCCTGAGATCGCTGTATATTTCTTGACTCCTTTTCGACAGAGCCATAAAATTCTGCGTCCTCATATTATATGAGGTCGATTTATTACGTGTTTACGAAGCAAAAGCTAAAACCAGGAGCTATTTAATGGCAACAGTTAACCAGCTGGTACGCAAACCACGCTCTCGCAAAGTTGCAAAAAGCAACGTGCCAGCGCTGGAAGCATGCCCGCAAAAACGTGGTGTATGTACCCGTGTATATACCACCACTCCGAAAAAACCGAACTCCGCTCTGCGTAAAGTGTGCCGTGTTCGTCTGACAAACGGTTTTGAAGTGACTTCCTACATCGGTGGTGAAGGTCACAACCTGCAGGAGCACTCCGTGATCCTGATCCGTGGCGGTCGTGTTAAAGACCTCCCGGGTGTTCGTTACCACACCGTTCGCGGTGCGCTTGACTGCTCCGGCGTTAAAGACCGTAAGCAAGCTCGCTCCAAGTACGGCGTGAAGCGTCCTAAGGCTTAATGGTTCTCCGTTAAGTAAGGCCAAACGTTTTATATTACTGTCAAACTAAACTCGTAGAGTTTTGGACAATCCTGAATTAACAACGGAGTATTTCCATGCCACGTCGTCGCGTCATTGGTCAGCGTAAAATTCTGCCGGATCCGAAGTTCGGATCAGAACTGCTGGCTAAATTTGTAAATATCCTGATGGTAGATGGTAAAAAATCTACTGCAGAATCAATCGTATACAGTGCTCTTGAGACCCTGGCTCAACGCTCTGGTAAATCTGAACTGGAAGCTTTCGAAGTTGCTCTCGAAAACGTGCGCCCGACTGTAGAAGTTAAGTCTCGCCGCGTTGGTGGTTCAACTTATCAGGTTCCGGTTGAAGTTCGTCCGGTCCGTCGTAATGCCCTGGCAATGCGTTGGATCGTTGAAGCTGCTCGTAAACGCGGTGATAAATCCATGGCTCTGCGCCTGGCGAACGAACTCACTGACGCTGCAGACAATAAAGGTACTGCAGTGAAGAAACGTGAAGACGTTCACCGTATGGCCGAAGCCAACAAGGCGTTCGCACACTACCGTTGGTAATCCCTTCGGAATGATAGTCACCAGGCGGGCGCTTCAGTTGGGTTGCCCGCACTGGTTAACTTAATCTGAACGCCTAATGCAATAAACGAGGAATCAAATGGCTCGTACAACACCCATTGCACGCTACCGTAATATCGGTATCAGTGCACACATCGACGCCGGTAAAACCACTACTACCGAACGTATTCTGTTCTACACCGGTGTAAACCATAAAATCGGTGAAGTTCATGACGGCGCCGCTACCATGGACTGGATGGAACAAGAGCAGGAGCGTGGTATCACCATCACCTCCGCAGCGACTACTGCGTTCTGGTCTGGTATGGCTAAGCAGTATGAACCGCATCGTGTAAACATCATCGACACCCCGGGCCACGTTGACTTCACCATCGAAGTAGAACGTTCCATGCGTGTTCTTGACGGTGCGGTAATGGTTTACTGCGCAGTTGGTGGTGTTCAGCCGCAGTCTGAAACCGTATGGCGTCAGGCAAACAAATACAAAGTTCCACGTATCGCGTTCGTTAACAAAATGGACCGTATGGGTGCGAACTTCCTGAAAGTTGTTGGTCAGATCAAATCCCGTCTGGGCGCGAACCCGGTTCCGCTGCAGCTGGCGATTGGTGCTGAAGAAGGTTTCACTGGCGTTGTTGACCTGGTGAAAATGAAAGCCATCAACTGGAACGACGCAGATCAGGGCGTGACCTTCGAATACGAAGATATCCCGGCTGATATGCAGGATCTGGCTGAAGAATGGCACCAGAATCTGATCGAATCTGCTGCTGAAGCTTCTGAAGAGCTGATGGAAAAATACCTGGGCGGCGAAGAGCTGACCGAGGAAGAAATCAAGAAAGCTCTGCGTCAGCGCGTTCTGAACAACGAAATCATCCTGGTAACCTGTGGTTCTGCGTTTAAGAACAAAGGTGTTCAGGCAATGCTGGATGCGGTAATCGATTACCTGCCGGCACCGACTGACGTACCTGCGATCAACGGTATGCTAGATGACGGTAAAGATACCCCGGCTGAGCGTCACGCTAACGATGACGAGCCGTTCTCTGCACTGGCGTTCAAAATTGCTACCGACCCGTTCGTAGGTAACCTGACGTTCTTCCGCGTGTACTCTGGCGTGGTTAACTCTGGTGATACCGTGCTGAACTCCGTGAAAGCGGCTCGTGAGCGTTTTGGTCGTATCGTACAGATGCACGCTAACAAACGTGAAGAGATTAAAGAAGTTCGCGCAGGCGATATCGCGGCTGCTATCGGTCTGAAAGACGTGACTACGGGTGATACTCTGTGTGATCCGAACGCGCCGATCATTCTGGAGCGTATGGAATTCCCTGAGCCGGTAATCTCCATCGCCGTAGAACCGAAAACCAAAGCTGACCAGGAAAAAATGGGTCTGGCTCTGGGCCGTCTGGCTAAAGAAGACCCGTCTTTCCGCGTATGGACTGACGAAGAGTCTAACCAGACCATCATCGCCGGTATGGGCGAACTGCACCTCGACATCATCGTTGACCGCATGAAGCGTGAGTTCAACGTTGAAGCTAACGTGGGTAAACCTCAGGTTGCTTACCGCGAAGCGATTCGCGCGAAAGTTACCGACATTGAAGGTAAACACGCTAAGCAGTCTGGTGGTCGTGGTCAGTACGGTCATGTTGTTATCGACATGTACCCGCTGGAGCCGGGCTCAAATCCGAAAGGTTATGAGTTCGTCAACGACATCAAGGGCGGTGTAATTCCTGGCGAATACATCCCGGCCGTTGATAAAGGTATCCAGGAGCAGTTGAAGTCTGGTCCGCTGGCGGGTTACCCGGTAGTAGACATGGGCGTGCGTCTGCACTTCGGTTCTTACCATGACGTTGACTCCTCTGAACTGGCGTTTAAACTGGCCGCTTCTATCGCCTTTAAAGAAGGCTTTAAGAAAGCGAAACCTGTTCTGCTTGAGCCGATCATGAAGGTTGAAGTAGAAACTCCAGAAGAGAACACCGGTGACGTTATCGGTGACTTGAGCCGTCGTCGTGGTATGCTGCGCGGTCAGGAATCTGAAGTTACTGGCGTTAAGATCCACGCTGAAGTACCGCTGTCTGAAATGTTCGGATATGCGACTCAGCTGCGTTCTCTGACCAAAGGTCGTGCATCTTATACTATGGAATTCCTGAAGTATGATGATGCGCCGAACAACGTTGCTCAGGCCGTAATTGAAGCTCGTGGCAAATAAGCCCCGGGGTTAAAACTAATGTCCCGTGCTCTCCTCTAGTTGGGGAGAGCACTATAGTAAGGAATATAGCCGTGTCTAAAGAAAAATTTGAACGTACAAAACCGCACGTTAACGTTGGTACTATCGGCCACGTTGACCACGGTAAAACTACCCTGACTGCTGCCATCACTACCGTTCTGGCTAAAACCTACGGTGGTTCTGCTCGTGCATTCG